>JACMRO010000024.1 GCA_014376425.1 Rubritepida sp. | reverse complement strand
GCCGTGCCAGCAATGGCGTGATGCGCTTCCTGCTCGATCGGGGCTTCGTGGTGGTGCCTGTGAACCCGGGGCTGGCCGGCGGCACCATCCATGGTCAACAGGTGGTGGCCAGCCTGGACCAGGCCGGACCGCTCGACCTGGTTGATGTCTTCCGCCGCGGCGAGGAGGCGGGCGCCGTGATGGACGAGGCGGTGCGCCTGGGCGCCCGTGCCGTCTGGTTGCAGTTGGGCGTGGTGGACGAAACCGCGGCCGGCCGCGCCCGTCTGGCCGGAGCCATGGTGGTGCAGGACCGCTGCCCCGCCATTGAATGGCCCCGGCTCGGCCTGCGGTGAATAACCAAATCGGCGCTTGAAACAGTGCACGATCTGCGCCACATGCGTAGATGAACGGGATTTAACAAATTCCGCCCACCAGAGGAACAGGGTCCCATGACCGACGACGAGCGCCGCATCATCACCGAATACGTCCAGCGCGTGGCCGGTGCCGCACAGCCCGCCAGCGCATCCCCCGGAGCCCAGGGCGGCTCCCCCTGGGGCGGCCGCGCACCCTCCGTCCAGCCGGCCCCGGCCCTGCCGCCGGTGGATCGCGACGCCGACGCGATGATCTCACAGTTGTTTCAGCAACACCCCGAGGCGCGTTATCGCATCACCCAGACCGCCTTCGTGCAGGAGCATGCGCTGGTGCAGGCGCAGAACCGCATCCAGGAGCTGGAGTGGGAGGTCGAGAGTGCGCAGCGCCAGACGCAGGCGAAGCCCGGCTTCATGGGCTTTGGCGGCAGCCGCCCGGCCCCGATGCCGCCGCGCCCGGCACCGCAATATCCGCCCAACTACAATCCCCAGGCGCTGCAGCAAGGGCGTGGCGGCTCGGGCTTCCTTGGCACCGCCTTAATGACGGCGGCGGGTGTCGCAGGCGGCATGGTTATGGGCAACATGCTGATGAATGCCTTCTCGGGCGGTGGCGGCGCGCAGGCCGCGGCGGCGGGCGGGGCCGGCGCCTTTGGGGAACAGGCGGTTGCCACCCCTTCGGCCTGGACCGACCCGGGCAGCAGCTCGGGCTGGGGCAACAGCGGCACCGATGCGGGCTACGGCCAGCAGGACGCCACCGGCAGCTACGACAGCGGCACCAACGACGCATCAGGCGGCTATGACGACGCCGCGGGTAGCGGGTCGGACGATGGCGGCGGCTACGACGACAACAACTGAGACCGGCGCAGGCTGAGGCGGGAGCACCGCCTCAGCCTGGCCGAAAGTGCCGGCTATCGGCTTTGGGCTGCCACCTTACTCCAGCCCGAGGGCGGCGTAGGGCCGCGCAATCGGGGGCCAGGCCTCCGCCAGCGCCAGCCGCGCATGCCACAGGGCGTAGAGCCCACCCAACCACACGATGATCGATGCCGACCATGCCAGCGCCAGCCTGCGCGACCCGCCGATTGGCGCCGCGATGGCAGGTTCCGATGGCAGCGTGTGGGCCGGCGGCGCGGTGCGTGGCACGGCGGGCGCGACCGGCGGAGACGCCGGAGTTTCCGTATGGGAAGGCGCCGTCGCGAACCAGGCTTCGCCGCAGCGCACGCACTGCATCTGCCGCCCGCCGCCGATCAGCGCGTCGGGCACCTGGTAGGTTGCGGCGCAGGCGGGACAGGCGAGCTGCATGGCCTCTTTTGCGGGCAGGGGCGTTCCGGCGCAACCGTGGCGAAACCCCGCGGCGGCTGGCACAAGGGTGCATGGTCCGCCTGGAAGACGTCACCCTGCGCTATCGCCCCGATGCTGCCGCCGCTCTGGCGGGGCTCACCTGTGCCTTTCCGGCCGGCGGTTTCACTTGGCTGATGGGCCCTTCGGGCGCAGGCAAATCCTCGCTGCTGAAGCTGCTGCATCTGGCCGTGCGGCCCAGCGCCGGCCGGCTCGACGTGCTGGGCACCGCCGTCCACGCGGCGCGGCGGCAGGACCTGCCGGGGCTGCGCCGCCGCATCGGGGTGGTATTCCAGGATTTCCGGCTGCTGCCGCACCTCGACGTGCTGGAGAATGTTGCCCTGCCGCTGCGCATCGCCGGCCGCGGCGAGAAGCAATTGCTGGCCGACGCCACCGAGATGCTGCGCTGGGTCGGCCTGGGCGACTTGATGCGCGCCCGGCCCGAAGCCCTGTCGGGCGGCGAGCAGCAGCGCGTCGCCCTGGCCCGCGCCGTGGTGGCCCGCCCCGCCCTGCTGCTGGCGGACGAACCGACCTCCAACCTCGACGAGCAGCAGGCCCGCCGCGTGGTGGCCTTGCTGCGGGAGATGCACCGCCTGGGCAGCACCGTCATCATCGCCACCCACAATGAGGCGCTGACGCAGGAACATCCGGCCGCGACCCTGCGGCTGGCCGGCGGCCGCCTGGTGTCGCATGGCTGAGCGCACCTCTTTGCGCGCCCCCCGGCCGCGTGGCCGCGACCGGCTGGGGCTGCGGCGCGCGATCGCCGACCGGCTGCTGCCCGGCCTGGTCGCCGCCATGGCGCTGCTGGCCGCCCTGGCCATGGCCGGTGCGG
>JACMRO010000282.1 GCA_014376425.1 Rubritepida sp. | reverse complement strand
TTGGCCTCGGCTGGTTTCCGAGCTTCGGGCGCGGTGACACCGTGCAGCTGGGGTGGTGGAGCACTGGTTTGCTCAGTGCCTCGGGCTGGCATCACATCGTGCTGCCGGCGATTACGCTGGGGCTGTTCCAGCTGACACTGATCATGCGGCTGGTGCGGGCCGAGATGCTCGAAGTGATGCGCACCGACTACATCAAATTTGCCCGCGCCCGGGGACTGTCGAACCGCGCGGTGAATTTCGGCCATGCGCTGAAGAACACGCTGGTGCCAGTGATCACCATCGCCGGGTTGCAGCTTGGCGCCATCATCGCCTTCGCCATCGTCACCGAGACAGTGTTTCAGTGGCCCGGCATGGGCCTGCTGTTCATCCAGAGCGTGGGCGCGGCCGACATCCCTGTCATGGCGGCGTATCTGATGCTGATCGCGCTGGTCTTCGTGGTGATCAACCTCGTGGTGGACCTGCTGTATTACGCGGTCGATCCCCGGTTGCGGATCGGCAAGGGGGCGCATTGATGGGTGTTTTCCACGTGCTGGGGCGTGCCCCAGCCAGCCCCGGGCATGGCCAGGCAAACCATTGGGCGGCACGCGCGGCATGAGGGCTTTCTTCGACTCCGATATCTGGTGGTCGTTCACCCGCTCATGGGTCACGATGGCTTCGGCCCTGGTGGCATTCATCTGCATTGCGGGCGCGCTGGCCGCCCCACTGCTGGCGCCGCACAACCCGTTCGACCTGGCCTCGCTGCAGTTGATGGACGCGTTCAAGCCGCCCAGCTGGGCCGCCGAGGGCGACCAGGCGTTCCCGCTCGGCACCGACGACCAGGGGCGTGACGTGCTCAGCGCCATCATGTACGGCGCGCGGGTGTCACTGCTGGTCGGCATCTCGGCCACGATCTTCGCCCTGACGCTGGGCGTCTCGTTCGGGTTGCTGGCCGGTTATCTGGGCGGCCCCGTGGACGCGTTGCTGATGCGCATCGCCGACATCCAGCTGACCTTTCCCTCGATCTTGGTGGCGCTGCTGATCGACGGCATCGTACGCGCCGCACTCCCGCGTGAGGTGCATGAGCAGATCGCGCTGTTCGTCGTCATCCTGGCTATCGGCGTTTCCGAATGGCCGAAGTTCGCCCGCACCGTGCGCGGCTCCACGCTGGTGGAGCGCAACAAGGAATACGTGCTGGCCGCGCGCGTCATCGGCCTGGGGCGCCTTAAGATCATTGTGCAGCACGTGCTGCCTAATGTGCTGGGGCCTGTCCTGGTGATCGGCACGCTGAACCTGGCCCTTGCGATCCTGGCGGAGGCCACGCTGTCCTTCCTGGGCGTGGGCGTGCCGCCGACGCAGCCCTCCCTGGGCACCCTTATCCGCATCGGTAACGACTTCCTGTTCTCTGGCGAATGGTGGATCACGATCTTTCCCGGGATCGCGCTCATCATCATGGTGCTGTCCGTCAACCTGCTGGGCGACTGGCTGCGCGACGCCCTGAACCCGAAGCTGCGATGACCGACACACCGGCTGAACTCCCCACCCCGCCGCGCGGCGATGCGCTGCTGCAGGTCCGCAACCTGCGGGTCGAATTCCCCACCCGCCGCGGAACGCTGGTCGCGCTGGACGACGTCTCCTTCGACATCCACCCCGGCGAGGTGCTGGGCGTGGTGGGCGAGAGCGGGGCCGGCAAGTCGATGACCGGCGCCGCCATCATCGGCCTGCTGGAGCCGCCCGGCCGCATCGCCGGCGGCGAGATCCGCCTGGCCGGCCGCCGCATCGACAACCTGCCCTATGAGGAGTTGCGCCGCATCCGCGGCCGCCAGATCGGTGCCATCTTCCAGGATCCGCTGACGACGCTGAATCCCCTCTACACGGTCGGGCATCAGCTGACCGAGACGATGCAGGCGCACCTGAAGCTCAGCGACGCCGCGGCGCGCAAGCGGGCGATCGGCTGGCTCGAGACCGTCGGCATCCCCGCCGCCGCGCGCCGCATCGACGCCTATCCGCACGAGTTCTCCGGCG
>JACMRO010000281.1 GCA_014376425.1 Rubritepida sp. | reverse complement strand
CCAGGGATTTCAGTGCGCCTCCCTTGCCGTCCAGCAGGTGCATGGCGCGCCCCACCGAGGCGGCGCGGATGCCGTCCGGATGCGCCGCCACATGCTCGACCCAGCGGCTACCGTATTCGGCCAGCACCTCAGTCGCTTCGGCCGTTCGAGCCAGCTTGCCGTCATCGCCACCGGTCAGGAAGCGCGATTTCACGTCGGCGCAGAGGCTCAGCACGGCGCCGCGATGCGCCTGGTGGCTGGCGCCGCCGACATGCACGGTGCCATCACCCACCCCGAAGCCAGCAATGCCGGTCGCGCGGCAGAACGCCACGCCCACGACATAGGCGCCGAGTTCGTGCGTCTGCCCCCGGCTGCTCAGCAGGAATTCGTGTTCGGCGGTTTCGCTCACCCCTCTCTCCCCCTCATGCCGGACTCCAGCGCGCCAGTTCGGCCTCGTAGCTGGTCGCCGGCGCGTCGGCCTGGCAGGCCTCGAAGCCGCGGCGCAGCTGCGGGCGGTTGAGGTCACGGCCGATGAAGACGATCCGGCTGTGCCGCGGCTCGTCCGCCCGCCATTTCCGGATGTAGTCGCCATCGGCCAGCATGTGCACGGCCTGGAAGGCGAAGCGGCGATCCTCATTGGCGTAGGCCAGGATGCCCTTGGTGCGCAGCAGGTCCTGCCCCTTGGCGGCCAGCAACTGGGTGATCCAGGCGTTGAACCGCTCCGGGTCCAGCGGACCCTCGACCTTGAAGCTGACGCTCAGCACGTTGGTGTCGTGGGTGTGGTTGTCCTCGCCGGAGAGGAAATCCGGCTCCCGCTCAAGAATCTTCTCCAGATTGAAGGATTCGCGGCCGATCACGCTGGTGATGGGCACGGCGGATTTGGTGCTGCGGATGATCTCGGCCCAGGGGTTGATGGCACGGATGCGGCGCTCGACCTCGGCGGCCTCCTCCTCATTCACCAGGTCCATCTTGTTCAGCAGGATCAGGTCGGCGAAGGCGATCTGTTCTTCCGCCTCGCGGCTGTCGGACAGGCGTGCCGCCAGGTTCTTGGCGTCCACCACGGTCACGATGCTGTCCAGCTTGGCCACGCGCTTCACGTCATCATCGGCAAAGAAGGTCTGCGCCACCGGGGCCGGGTCGGCCAGGCCGGTGGTCTCCACGATGATGCCGTCGAATTTCTCCCGCCGCTTCATCAGGCCGGAGACGATTCGGATCAGGTCGCCCCGCACGCTGCAGCAGATGCAGCCGTTGTTCATTTCGAAGACTTCCTCGTCGGCATCGACCACCAGGTCGTTATCGACGCCGAGTTCACCGAATTCATTGATGATCACGGCGTATTTCTTACCGTGGTTCTCGGTCAGAATTCGATTCAGCAGGGTGGTCTTGCCGGCACCGAGGTAGCCGGTGAGGACGGTGACGGGGACTTGATCGATCATGCGCTATTCTCCTGCGCCGAGCATATGAGGGCAAGCGGCGGCGGCTACCAGGGCGTGCACGCCCCACCACCGCCCTGCCCCGTCAGACCGCGAGGCCGGCGACTGCCGCGGCAAAGCCGGTCAATCCACGGTAGCCCCACTGGCGCGGATCACCGGCGCCCACTTCGCCGTCTCGTCGCGGATGAAACGCCCCAGCTCCTCTGGTGAGCTGGGCGACGGCTCCACCCCGTGCCGGCGCAGGCTGGCGCTCACTCCCGGGTCCGCCAGCGCGTCGCGCATCGCGCGGTTCAGGGTGGCGACCATCTCCGGTGCCAGGCCGGGCGGGCCGAGCAGCGCGTTCCAGTTCGCCACCGCGTAGCCCGGCAGCGCCCCGCCCACCGTCGCCAGCCCCGGCAGCAGGGCGCTGCGCCCGGCGGTGGGCAGCGCCAGGGCCCGAAGCCGGCCGACCTCGATCGCGGCCAGCGTCGTGCTTGCCGTGGCGAAGGAGAAATCCACCTTGCCCGACAGGCTGTCCGCAATCAGCGATCCACCCCCGCGATACGGCACCTGGATGGTCTCGATGCCGGCCATGCGGTCCAGCAACGCGCCCGCCAGGTGGCCCGAGCCGCCAATGCCCGAATGGCCGTTGCTCAACGTGCCCGGCCGGGCACGCGCCGCCGCCAGCAACCCGGCGAAGTCGGCAAACGGCTTTTCCGGCGCGCAGACCAGCACGTTCAGGATGTCGCCGGCCAGGCTGATGGGTGCCAGGTCCGTCCGCGGGTCGAAGGGAAGGTTACGAAACAGGGTCGGGTTGATCGCCAGCGCGGCGATGGTGCCCATCAACAGCGTGTGGCCATCCGGCGGCGCCCGCACCACCATTTCGGTGGAGAGATTACCCGAGGCGCCGGGCCGATTCTCAACCACGATGGGCTGCCCCAGGCTGGCTTGCAGCCGCGCCGCCAGGGTGCGGGTGGTGATGTCCGTTCCACCGCCGGCCGAGAAGCCGACGATGATGCGCACCGGCCGGCTGGGCGCCCATTGCGCGTGCGCCAGGCCGGGGATCGCCAGCAGCGCGCGCCGGTGCAGCATCACACCACCTGTGCCGCGCGCAGTTTCGCGATTTCGTCTGCGCCATAGCCCGCCTCGGCCAATATGGCGTCTGAGTGCTCGCCAATCGCCGGCGGGTGCGCGGTGATCTCGGAGTCGGTGCGCGACAGGGTGAAGGGCTGGCCCAGGTAGCGCGTGTCATCCAGCGCCTGGGCGATGCCCAGGTGCTGCACCTGCAAATCCTCGAACACCTGCTGCATGTTGTTGATCGGACCGCAGGGCACGCCGGCCTCGTTGAGTGTTTCGACCCAGTGCGCGGTGGTGCCGGTGCGGGTCGCCGCGTCGATCAACGCGTTCAGCGCATGCCGGTTCTGCGATCGTGCGGCACCCGAATTGAACCGCGCATCATCCAGCCATTCCGGATGCCCCAGCACATTCGCGCAGCGCGCCCAGATGGCATTGCCCGAGGCTGCGATGTTCATTGCCCCGTCGGATGTCGTGAACACCCCGGTCGGAATGCTCGTCGGGTGGTCGTTGCCGGCCTGCTGCGGGATTTCCCCGGCCATCAGCCAGCGCGCCGCCTGGAAATCCAGCATGAAGGCCTGGGCCTGCAACAGCGAGGTCTGCACCCACTGGCCCTGGCCGGAGCTCTCGCGCTCCAGCAGCGCTGTCATGATGCCCATGGCGGCGAACAGCCCGGCGCAGAGATCGGCCACCGGGATGCCGACCCGCATGGGCCCGCGGCCCGGTTCGCCGGTGATGCTCATCAGCCCGCCCATACCCTGGGCGATCTGGTCGAAGCCCGGCCGGCCGGCATAGGGACCGTCCTGGCCGAAACCGGAAATACTGGCATAGACCAGCCGTGGATTGACCGCCGACAGCGCCGCGTAGTCCACCCCCAGCCGGTGCTTCACATCCGGCCGGTAGTTCTCCACCACCACATCGGCGGTCTCGACCAGGCGCTTGAACACCGCCACGCCCTCGGCCGCCTGCAGGTTCAGGGTCAGGCCGCGCTTGTTGCGGTGCAGGTTCTGGAAGTCCGGGCCCATGCGCGGGCCGCCCATCGGATCGCCCTGGTCCAGCCCCTCGGGCATCTCGACCTTGATGACGTCGGCGCCCCAGTCGGCCAGCTGGCGCACGCAGGTTGGACCCGCCCGCACCCGCGTCAGATCCAGCACCTTGAAACGCGATAATGCAGCCAATGAACAGCCTCCCGGTCAACCGGGCGAAGCTAAGCCCTCAGCCGGCGGAAGCAATGGCCGGAGCCAGGCCCAGGTTCTTTGCCGCCGGATGGCTGGGGTTGCGAAAGCGCAATTCACCTTCCGCCGCCGATTCGGGTGGCGGGAAGCCGAACAATTCGGCTCGCGAAGCGCAGCTTACCGCCACAACGTGCCGCGCCGCAGGCTCGGTCAGGAAGCGCCGCGTCACGCCCTCAAGCTCCAGGCTGTCGCGCAGCCCGCGCCATTCGGTGCGGTCCATATCCTCGATGAACATGGCCAGGATGCCGGGATGGCGGCCCGATAGGCGCGCCAACGCCGCCTCCCCCATCCGCGCCTTGACCGCCTGGGCGACCTCATTCTCCCGCCCGGCCCGCGCGGCCATGACGAACACCGAGCCGGATGACGGGTCGGAGGTGACGGCGAGATGCGCGTCTGGGCCGAATTGCTGCCGAAGAGCCCCACTGAGCGCAGACTTCCCGACCGCCTGCGCGCCGGCCAGCACCAGCGGATCCAGCTTCATGATCAGGTCGGCCGAACTGTCCTGTCGCTTCTGCGCCGCCAGCATGCCCAGGATGCGTTCCTGCAGGCTGCCCATGTCGCTGCCGCCTTCGGGCAGGGTCATCTTGAGCAGGTAGCGGCCGGGGTGGGCCGCCAGCCAGGTCTGCAATTCGGGGTACATCCGGTCCATCAGGTTGAACCAGTCGCCACGATGCAGCTTGCGGCCTTCCTCGGCCGAAACGGCGCAGCACACCACCTCGGCGCTCGCGCCCTCTCGGGTGATCAGCAGGTCGTGCGTAGCGCCGTCAAGCAAGCCGCAGAACCGCACGGCGAAACCGCGCAACCGGGCCAGCGCCGCCGTACGCACCAGGTGAAAGAGGGGTATCAGCGTCGCCTCGCCGGCCAGCCCGGCGCGCACCATCACCCGCAGCCGCGCCCGCGCATCGCCCAAAAGCGCCGCATCCAGCCGCGCCACTTCGCGTGCGAACTGCAGCACCCGCTT
>JACMRO010000280.1 GCA_014376425.1 Rubritepida sp. | reverse complement strand
ATCGTGCAGCTTTGGGATGCTATTCTACGCGTCTTCATCGCCCATGGCGACCGCACGGATCGCAAGAAGGCGCGGCTGAAATACCTGCTGGATGCCTGGGGCCATGCGCGCTTCCTGACCGAGCTCGAGGCGCTGCTAGGCCAGGCGCTGCCGCGCTTCGATGTGACGCGGATGGAACGCCCGCAGGCGCCGGATCGGCTGGCGCATGTCGGCGTGCATCCGCAGGTTCAGGCTGGCGCCTCATGGCTCGGCGTGGTGGTGCCCGAGGCGCGGCTGGATGCAGAGCAACTGCTCGGGTCCGCCGCCATCGCCGAGCGCTTCGGAAATGGCGAGTTGCGGCTCACCGTCTGGCAGAATTTGCTGATCCCCCACGTCACGGATGTGTCTGGCGCGCAGGCTGCGCTGGCCGGGTTTGGCCTCACCACGGCGGCGACCTCGATTCGCGCTGGCCTGGTCGCCTGCACGGGTTCCGCCGGCTGCAAATTCGCCGCCGCCGACACCAAGCGCAACGGGCTGGAGATCGCAGCGTTCCTGGAAAAGCACATCACGCTGGATGCGCCGTTGAACATCCATCTCACCGGCTGCCATCATTCCTGCGCGCAACATTTCATCGCCGATATCGGTCTGCTCGGCGCCAAGGTGGAGCAGGGCGACGATGTGCTGCCGGGCTACGATATCCATTTGGGTGGCGGTGCCGCGAATGAGGCGCGCATCGGTCGCCTGATCCGCCCCAAGGTGGCCGAAGACGCGGTGGCGCCCCTGCTGCTGAATATCCTGCGGCATTGGCGGGCCGGGCGCGTTACGGACGAATCCTTCCGGGATTTCTGCGCCCGCCATGCGGATGCCGAATTGAACGGGATGCTGGCAGCATGAACGCCATCACCCGGAATTTCGGGCCGGCTACGGTGCCGCTCATCCCCGATTCGGCGCCTTTCTCGCCCGATCAACGCGCCTGGCTGAACGGCTTTCTCGCCGGGCTCTATGGCGGCGTGGAAAACGCCTCCACCCCTGGCGCCCCACCGCCACCAGCGGAGGAATTTCCCTGGCACGACCCGGCGCTGGAATTGGAGGAACGCCTTGTCCTAGCCGAAGGCCGCGGCGTGCCACGGCGCCTGATGGCCGCCATGGCGCAGCTCGATTGCGGCCAATGCGGCTATCTCTGCCAGAGCTATGCCGAGGCGCTGGCCGAAGGGCGGGAGACCTCCACCTCGCTGTGCCAACCCGGCGGCAAGGTAACGCGCGATGCGGTGAAGCGCTTGATGGCCGATGTGAAGGCAGCGCCCACCGCAGCACCGGTAGTCGCCAAGCCGCGCGGCGAAATGACGCGCCTGCTCGCCTCCGATCGGCTGACGGGAGCAGCAAGCGGCAAGGATGTGCGCCGCATCGTGCTCGATCTCAGCGGCACCAACATCACCTATGAGCCAGGCGATTCACTGGGTGTCGTCGTGCGCAACGACCCTCAATTGGTCGAGGCTTGCCTCACCCGGCTGAACGCGCAAGGTGACGATGCGCTGCGCGAAGCGCTTTTGGCAGAGCGCGACATTGCCCGTCCGCTCGACCGGACGCTTGATCTGCTCGCCGGCGCGGCACGCGATGCGCGGGAGGGTGCCGCTTTGCGCAAACTCGCCGATGGCGATGACGGCGCCGAACCCACGCAGGCCGATCTGCTGGATCTGCTGGAGGCCTTCCCCTCCGCCCGCCCGCCCGTGGCCGATCTCGTTGCCTCGCTGCCCAAGCTCAGGCCGCGGCTTTACTCCATCGCCTCCTCGCTGCGCGCCACACCAGGGCGTGTGGAATTATGCGTCGGCGTGGTGCGCGAGACACGGCGTGGGCGAGTGCGTGATGGTGTTGCTTCGTGCCACATCGCCTTCCGCGCCGATGCGGTGCCTGCCTACACCCAGACCAGCCATTTCCGGCTGCCTGATCGTGCGGGGACACCGGTCATCATGGTGGGCGCCGGTACCGGCATCGCGCCCTTCCGCGCCTTCCTGCAAGAGCGCGCGGCGCTGGGCCGCAAGGGTCGTTCCTGGCTGTTCTTTGGTGATCGCCACGCGGCCACGGATTTTCTCTTTGCCGAAGAACTCGGCGCCTGGAAGAAGGACGGCACGCTGGGCCGGCTTTCGCTGGCATGGTCGCGCGACGGCACGGTAAAGGACTACGTGCAGCATCGGATGATCGAGGATGCCGCCGATCTCTGGCGCTGGCTGCAAGATGGCGGGCACTTCTATGTCTGTGGCGATGCCAGCCGTATGGCCAAGGATGTGGATGCCGCCCTGCGCCAGATTGCGATGAGCGAGGGGGGCATGAATGCCGACCAGGCGCGCGACTGGATCGTGGCCCTGGCAAAGCAGGGCCGCTACCAGCGGGATGTGTACTGATGGACGGCTCGTTCCATCCCGCCACCCGCACTACCTGCCCCTATTGCGGCGTCGGCTGCGGCGTCCTGGCCACCCCCGATGGCAGCGTCCGTGGTGATCCCGCGCATCCCGCCAATCAGGGGCGCCTGTGCAGCAAGGGCGCAGCCCTGGGCGAGACCATCGGCCTGGAAGGCCGGCTGCTGCACCCGATGGTCGCGGGCAAGCGCGCTTCCTGGGAGGCGGCGCTTGACGCCGCAGCAGAGGGGTTTCGGGGCGCCCTGGCCGAACACGGCCCCGACGGTGTGGCGCTCTATGTCTCCGGCCAATTGCTGACCGAGGACTACTACGCCGCCAACAAATTCGCGAAAGGCTTCCTCGGCACAGGAAATATCGACAGTAATTCGCGCCTGTGTATGGCCAGCGCCGTAGCCGCGCACCGCCGCGCCTTTGGCGAGGATCTTGTCCCCGGCACCTATGAAGATCTGGAACTGGCCGACCTCGTGATCCTGGTTGGCAGCAACCTCGCCTGGTGCCACCCCGTGCTGCATCAGCGCATCCTCGCGGCCAAGGCGATACGCCCCGCAATGCGTCTGGTTGTGGTGGACCCGCGCCGCACCGCGAGTTGCGAGGCCGCCGATATGCATCTGGCGCTGCGCCCTGGCAGTGATGTGGCGCTGTTCGCCGGGCTTCTGACGCATCTCGGCCAGGCCGGCTTCGCCATTCCGGAGGCCGTTCAACAAGACCTGGATGTGCCCGCGCTGACCGGGCTCGACCCCACACAGCTTGCCCTCTTTAACCGATGGTTCACCGGCACCGAGCGTGTGGTTACGCTCTGGAGCCAGGGCATAAACCAATCGAGCAGCGGCACCGACAAAGCCAATGCCATCATCAACTGCCACCTGGCCACCAATCGCCTTGGCCGGCCGGGCATGGGGCCCTTCAGCGTGACCGGCCAGCCCAATGCGATGGGCGGGCGCGAGGTAGGGGCGCTCGCCAATATGCTGGCCGGCCATTTGGATCCGGAGAACCCGATTGAAGTTGCGGCGTTACGTGATTTCTGGAAGGCCCCGGCTCTGGCGACGAAGCCGGGGCTGAAGGCCGTGGACCTGTTTCGTGCGGCGGATGCCGGGCGCGTTGGCGCGATGTGGGTGATGGCCACCAACCCGGCTGTCTCCATGCCTGATTCCGCTATGGTCAGGCGCGCGCTCAGGCGCATCCCCACGCTCATCGTCTCCGACTGCCACGCAGGCACGGATACGACCGAGTGCGCGCACATCCTGCTGCCGGCGCTCGGCTGGGGCGAAAAAGATGGTACCGTCACTAACAGCGAGCGTGTGATCAGCCGCCAGCGCGGTTTTCTCGCAGCCCCCGGTGAGGCGAAGCCCGATTGGTGGATCGTGTCGCAGGTGGCGTCACGTCTGGGTTGGGGGTCGCACTTTGCCTGGGCCAATGCGGCCGCCATCTTTCGCGAACATGCGGCGGTGACGGAACTTGCCCGGCCGGCCGAGCGCGTCTTCGACCTCGGCGGCCTGAGCGAACTGACCGATGCGGCCTATGCGGCCCTTCCGCCTACGCAGTGGCCCGCGCCGCGCCAGGGTCCGCGCGGCGGCCGCATCACGCCGCCCGTGCAGCGTATGGTGGCGACACCCTACCGTCCGCCTCAACACACAGGTGGCATGATCCTGATGACCGGTCGCCTGCGCGACCAGTGGCACACCATGACCCGCACGGGGCGCGTGCCTCGCCTGATGCAACACGCGCCCGAGCCGGTGCTGAGCGTGAACCCAGCCGATGTAGCGCAGCTGACCGAAGGGGGCCTGGTGCGCGTGGCCAGCATTTGGGGCGAGGCGGTGCTGCGTCTCGCACTCGATGCCGCCGTCCCGCGGGGCGCATGTTTCGCGCCCATGCACTGGACGGATCAGCTGGCACCCCGGGCGCGCATCAACGAAGCCGTGACACCCGCGACTGACCCGATCAGCGGCCAGCCCGAGTTGAAGCACACGCCCGTTACGCTCACGCCCTTCGCCACGCGCTGGCATGGCTTTTTGTTGGCTCGCCGGCCGCAGGGCGCACGCCTTGGCGAGTGGTCGGCATTGAGCCCTGCAGCGCCCGGCGTGTTCCGGCACGAATTCGCAGGCGATGCCGCCGAACCCTTCCTGAGCTTGGTCGCCGCACTTGGCGAAGGCACGCCGAGCATCGTGCTGCACGCCGCCGCCACGGGCGAGCATCGCGGGGTCTGGCTGCGCGACGGCCAATTGATCGCGGCACTGTTCATCGGACCGGACCACCTGCTGCCACCGCGCGAATGGCTCATCGCGCTTTTTGCCGAAGCACGCATCGGCAGCGCGGCACGCCACGCGCTGCTGGCGGGGATGCTGCCGGATGGTCCGCCGCCCTCATCCACGCTGTGCGCCTGCCATGGCGTGAGTGCCGCCACCATCCGCGCCGCTATCGCCTCTGGCGCGCGCGATGTAGTGGCGATCGGAACCGCTACATTTGCCGGCACGGGCTGCGGGAGTTGCAAGCCCGAACTTGCGGCCATGTTGGCCCCGGAGCTCGTCTGATGCGTCACTTCCCAGCTTTCCTCGACCTGCAGGGCCGTCCTGTCCTTCTGCTCGGCGGCGGCGAAGCGCTGGACGCGAAGGCTGTGCTGCTACGCGCCGCCGGCGCCGAATTGCGGGTCGCGGAAAACTTTGCGCCGGCGCTCCTGGATGGCTGCGCCATGGCCGTAGCGTCAGGCTTACCTGAAGAAGAATTTGCCCCGCTATATGCCGCCTGCCTGGCACGGGGCATTCCGGTCAACGTGGTGGACAGGCCGGAATTCTGCTCCTTCATCACGCCGGCCATCATCACACGCGAGAACATCACCATCGGCGTCTCGACCGGCGGCGCATCGCCCGTGTTGGCGCGGTTGATCCGCCAGAGGATCGAGGCTGTGCTGCCACCCTTGCTGGGTCGTGTCGCGGCACTGGGCGCCAAGTTCCAGGCGGCCGTGCGCGCGCGCATCCCAAGCCTGCCCGCACGCCGCGTCTTCCTGGAACGCGCGCTGACCGGCATGCCGTCCGACCTTGCTCTCGCGGGCCGCCAGGCGGAGGCCGAAGCCGCCTTCGCGCAACTTCTGCAAGCCGCGCAATCCGCCCCGCGTGGTTTCGTGCAATTGGTCGGCGCGGGACCGGGCGCGGCTGACCTTCTTACGCTGCGGGCGCTCCGTGCGCTGGGCGAGGCAGATGTCATCGTGCATGACCGGCTGGTGAGTGCCGAGGTGCTGGACCTCGCTCGCCGTGACGCACGGCGCATCTTTGTTGGCAAGCAGCGTGCGCTGCATTGCGTGCCTCAGGAGGGGATCAACAACCTGCTCGTCGAACTCGCGCGGCAGGGGCTGCGTGTGGTGCGGCTCAAAGGCGGCGATCCCTTCGTCTTCGGCCGCGGCGGCGAGGAAGCTCAGGCCCTGGCCGAGGCCGGAATCCCCTTCGAGGTAGTGCCGGGTGTGACTGCCGCACTCGGCTGTGCGGCCCAGGCAGGCATTCCGCTGACACATCGTGACGCGGCGCGCATGCTCACATTCGTGACAGGGCATACGCGCGATGGGCAGCTTGATCTCGACTTTCTCGCGCTCGCCAGGCCCCAGCAAACGCTGGCAATATACATGGGGATGAACACTCTCTCCGCGCTGCGCGATGGTCTGATGCGCGAGGGATATGACCCCAACACGCCGGCCGCGCTGATCGAGCGTGGCGGCTCTCCGTATCAGCGCGAATTACGCGGCACGCTGAACGAGATCGTCGTCCGTGCACCAGGCTGGGCCGTTGAGGGCCCTGTGCTGCTGTTACTCGGCGAGGCAGTGGCGATGGGCGCGCTGCCCGATCGGGCGCGAGCCGCCGTTGTCTGAGAGCCTGACTCGAAATTGATTGTTACGCATCAACCTCTTGCCAATCTGCGGGTGAGGAGGCGGATATGGGCGATAAGCATCCAGGCGGTGGCGCTGCGGAGGGTTGCCTCGAAATCCTTGGCGAGCCTGCGGCAGCGGCCGAGCCAAGCGAAGGTGCGTTCGACGACCCATCGTCTGGGGAGCAGTTGGAACCCCTTGGCGGTGTCGGAACGCTTGATGATTTCGACGGTCCATCGCCCCATTCCGGCCAACTCGTTCCGTAGCTTGTCGCCGGCATAGCCACCGTCGGCAAAGACATGGCGCAGCCATGGATAGAGGCGCCTGATCGTTGCCAGCGTCATGGCGGCGCCATCGCGGTCCTGAATATGGGCCGGATGCACCAGCCAGCCGACCAGCAGGCCAAGCGTGTCGGTAATGATGTGCCGCTTGCGCCCGTTGATCTTTTTGCCGGCATCGTAGCCGCGTGGGCCGCCGGCTTCCGTGGTCTTGACCGATTGGCTGTCGATCACGCCGGCGGTCGGACTGGCCTCGCGGCCGGCCGCTTCACGGGCGGCCATGACCAGCGCGTGATTGATCCGCGGCAGCGTGCCGTCCTCGGCCCAGCAGTAGAAATAGCCCTGCACCGTCGAATATGGCGGGAAGTCCTTTGGCAGTTGTCGCCACTGGCAGCCGGTGGACGCGATATAGAGCAGGGCGTCCATGACGCTGCGCAGGTCCGTCGTGCGCGGCCGCCCCAGCGGCGACGGCTGGGGCATGAACGGCGCTACCAGTCCCCACTCCCCGTCCGTCAGATCACTTGCATAGCGTTGCCTTGCCCGCCGATAATGCGGGCGAGTGATTTCAGTCCAGGGCATCCGTGGCTCCGTTGCGTCTCGCAAACCTACGGAATCACAACCTACTGAAATCACTCAACCTCTTTTGCAGTCAGGCTCTTAGCCCGTGTCCATCCTCGGAAGGAGGTCCGGAACCCATGGGGCACGACAGCGCGCCCATCATGATCTCGCCACTGGGGCGGCGCGCCGGGTGGAAGGCCATTTCTCGACATGCCGTTCACCAGCATCGACAGCGCCATATGGGACAGAGGCCGTCCCGGCCTGGCCCCTGGGAAGACTAGCGCACGATTCGGTGTGACGGAATCGATTGGGGATTCCGGCGTGGGCGTTGATCCGATTCAAGTTTCTGGCTGGATGGAGGCCCGCGGCGATGACCCAAGCTCTGTATGTTGATTTGCGGGATCGTGTCGTGGCGGCGATGCGTGAGGGTTCGAGCTGCCGTACGGCAGCGAAGCTGTTCAGGGTAAGCGTGGCCAGTGCGGCTCGCTGGTCCAAGCGGGCACGCGACACAGGCAGCGTCAGGCCACATCCCTTCTGCAAGCCGCTGGGCCTCGTCCTCCTGCCCGAGCGCGACTGGCTTCTGGCCCGTATGAGGGCTGCTCCTGACCTGACGATTCGCGCGCTGCGCGCCGAGTTGGAGGCTGAGCGTGGCGTGCGGGTCGGCTATGGCGCGGTGTGGCGCTTCCTGACCCGTGAAGAGCTTACCTTCAAAAAACTCTGTACGCCGCCGAGCAGCACAGGCCAGACGTGGCCCGCAAGCGCGCGCGTTGGAAGCGCCTGCAGGCCAGAATTGACCCCACGCGGCTCGTCTTCGTCGACGAAACCTGGGCCAAGACCAACATGACTCGCACTCATGGCCGGGCGCCGCGTGGCCAACGCCTGGTGGCTCACGTGCCCCATGGTCGCTGGACCACCATGACCTTCCTGGCCGCCGTGCGGCACGACCGCATCGACGCGCCGTGCGTCATCGATGGGCCGATCAACGGCGCACTGTTGCTGGCATGGGTGCAGCAGTTCCTCCTACCCACGCTCAAACCAGGCGACATCGTGGTGCTCGACAACCTCGGCAGCCACAAGGGCCAAGCAGTGCGCCGCGCCATCCGCGCCGCGGGGGCCAAGCTGTTCTTCCTGCCGGCCCACAGCCCTGACCTGAACCCGATCGAATTGGTCTTCGCCAAACTGAAAATCCTGCTGCGCCGCGCTGACGAGAGGTCCATCGCCGCTGTGTGGCATCGCATCGGCCAGTTGCTCGACGCCTTCTCACCCAAAGGGTGCGCCAACTACCTCAAACACGCCGGCTATGCTTCGGTATGAGAAGATCACGCTTTACCTGCCGCAGCCAGTAGGGGTGAGCACGCCGCGTTGACCGAGGCGCTGGGCGATCTCGGCCATGCTCTGCGCT
>JACMRO010000279.1 GCA_014376425.1 Rubritepida sp. | reverse complement strand
AGAACTGCATGATGGCGGCGGCCTGGTGGTCCGCCATCGGCGCCGGTGCTGGCCGCTGGATCAGGGTGCGGGTGGCGGCGTGCATCAGGTGGAAGTCGGGTTCGGGGCCGGGCCTGGCAAGCCGGGCGAGCAGATCCTCTGTCTCGCCCGGGCCGGGCAGGGGGGCCCAGCTCATGCCGGCAGGGCCAGCACATCCTGATGCGGTACGGTGGCGGAAAGGCGCTGGGCGTTGGCTTGGTCGAGCCTGTCGTCCAGCCACGCCTCGATGCGCCGGGATTCGCGGCGCTCCTGGCTGATCGCCGCGTCGGCGCAACCCGTCGCCAGCTCGGCCAGCATGTCGCCGAAGCGGCGGGGGATGCGCCAGTCCGACGCGGTGCGGGTGACCTCGTAGCCGCGCGCGGTGAAGGCGCGGGCGATGGCGGCGGGCGCCGCATGGCCCAGCGCCCGGCCGCCGAATCCCTTGTCACGCGCCTGGTCGCGCATGAAGCCGCGTCGCACCCAGCTATCCCCGGCATGGGGCGGCAGGAAGCGGGCCGGGCCGGTGACATTCAGCGCGGCGTAGAACGGGATCTTCCGGCTGGCGCAGGCGGCGGCCATCCGGTCCAGCCACGGCTCGCTGACGAGGTCGCACAGGGCGGTGTTCACCACCGCGTCGAAATTGTGCAGCGGCAGGTTTCGCGGCGCCTCGCGCAGGTCCGCCACCAGGCCCTCGACGCGCCAGGCGCCGGCCTGGGTGTGCACCAGCATCGTCTTGCGGCTGGGCATGGTCACCTTCCAGCCCATCAGCGCGGCGCGGTCGGCGATGGTGTCGAAGGCGCGCTCGATGAGTTCTCCGTCGGCATCGACCAGCGTCCAGGCCTGCGGCCGGCCGATGTACAGCGCCAGCCAGCGCAGCAGCGCGCCGGTGCCGGCACCCAGGTCCATGATGCGCGGCCGGGCGGGCAGGGCGGCGGAAAGCCGGGCGGCCAGCATTTCGCTGCGCGCGGCGGCGTCATGCGGCTCGCGCAGATCCAGCCAGTCGCCGGAGAATTGTTCAGCCATGCGCCCGCTCCAGTTCTGTCACGAAGGCGCTCGCGCGGTCTTCCCAGCGCGGCAGGGCCTGGCCGGCGGCCCAGGCGGCGTTGGCCATCTGGGTCCGCAGGGCGGGGTCGAAGATCACGCGGCGCAGCGCCCTGCCCAGCGATGCGTGGTCGCCCGGCTGGGCCAGCACGCAGGCGGCACGGGGCACCACATCGGCGATCGCGCCGCCGGCGGTGATGGCGCAGGGCAGGCCGCGGGCCAGCGCCTCGGCCGCGGCCATGCCATAGCCCTCCCAGTGGGTGGCGAGGGCGAAGATGTCGGACCGCGCATAGGCGGCCTCCAGCGCCGCATCGTCCAGCCCACCGGCGAAGGTCACGCGTTGCGCGGTGCCCAGTTCCACGGCCAGCGCGGCCAGGCCATGCGCATGCACCGGGTCGCGCGGCTCGCCCACGATGGTCAGCGCCCAATCCAGGTCGGTCAGCCGCGACAGCGCGCGCAGCAGCACGTCATGGCCCTTGCGCGGAACCAGGGTGCCGACACTGAGGATGTGGACCTGGGCGCCGCCGCCCACGGCGCGTGGCGCTGGTTCGGTGCCGGGCTCGACGACGCCGACGCGATCGGGCGCGACGCCGAATTCCGCGACCAGTCGTTCGGCGGTGTGGCGGGACGTGGCGATCAGCCGCGCCATGGCGGGGAACAGCGCCCGTTCGCGCAGCCGCAGCGCCTCGGCGTCCTGCCCCGTTTCCAGCGCCGTGGGGTGGTGGATCAGCCCGATCGCGCCGCGCACCGCATCGGGCGCGAAGGCGGGCAGGCCCAGCCCGTCGATCACCGGGACGGCGTCGGTGCCCAGGGCGGCGCGCGCCGCCGCCTCGGCCGCGTCGTCGGGCAGCGGGTAGCGGCCGGCAAGCTCGATCACCTCGACGGCGTGGCCCAGCGCGCGCAGCCCCTCGACCATGCGCCGGTCATAGAGATAGCCGCCGGAGATCGCCGAGAACGGCGCCGGGACGATCAGCGCGAGCTTCAACCAACCGGGCCTTCGAAGGCGGCCCAGGCGATGTGGCTTTCGCGCAGCAGCACCTTGATAGCGCTGACCTGGCCGCCGCCCGGCCCCATGCGGCCGTCGCGGCAGGCCCCGGCCAGCAAGCCGTGGATGTGAAAGGCGAGGTATTCCGTGGTGGTGTTCAGGCCGGCGAATTGGGGCTCCGCGTCGAGGTTGCGGTAGTCCATCGCCGCCAGGATTTTGCGCAGTTCATCCTTGGCCAGGCCGATATCGATCAGCAGGTGCAGCGCGTCGATGGTGGGCGCGCGGAACTCGGCCTCCACCACGAAGGTGGCGCCATGCAGCCGCTGCGCCGGGCCGAACTCGGCGCCACGGAAACTATGCGCGACCATGATGTGGTCGACGACGGTGAGACTGTACATCTAAAGGGGCTCTCCATAGGAAATTACCGGGCACAGCGCCGGCGCGTCGAGCAGTGCCGCGTAGCGGGCGGGCAGATCGTCGAACGGCACGGGCGGTTCGAGCAGTGCGTCCAGCCGGTCGTCGCACAGCAGTTCGAGCGCCAGCGCCAGGCGCTGCGCGTGGCTGCGGCGGCCGCGCATGGCGGGCGCGACCTGGCCGACCTGGGTCGATATCAGGGAGAGCCGACGCTGGTGGAAGGCCTCGCCCAGCGGCAGGGCCGGTCGCGCCTCGCCGAACCAGCTGGCCTCGATGATGCGGGCCTCGAAGGCGGCGTGGGACAGCGCCAGCAGCAAGCCTGCCTCGCTGGCGCTGGCGTGGATGATGAGCTCCTGCCCGGTCGGCACCGCGTCCGGCGGCACGAAACCCGCGCCCAGCGCGGTGGCGATGGAGGCGCGCGAAAGGTCACGGTCCGTCACCGTCACCACCATGCCGGGGATCTTTGCCAGCAGATACGCCGTCAGCAGGCCCACGACCCCCGCACCGACCACCAGGGCACGCTCGCCGGCCAGTGGCCGCGCATCCCACAGGATGTTCAGCGCGGTTTCCATGTTGGCGCCGAGCACGGCGCGGGCGGTGGGCAGCGCATCGGGCAGGGCGGCGCACAGGCTGGCGGGTGCGACGGTCAGCTCCTGGTGCGGGGCCAGCGCGAAGACGCGCAGCCCCGCTTCCGTCCGCGCCACCGCGCAGTAGCCGTACTTCACCGGGAAGCTGAAATCGCCTTCCTGCAAGGGTGCCCGCATCAGGTCGTGCTGGCTGGCCGGGACGCGACCGTGCAGCACCAGCCGCTCGGTCCCGCGCGAGATGCCGCTGGCGAGAGTGCGCAGCAGCAGATCGTCCGGGCCGCGCGGCGGCAGCGGGGTCTCGCGCAGTTCCACCTGGCCCGGCGCGGTGATCCACAGGGCGCGGGGCATCAGGCGGCGGCCGGCGGGCGGGCGCGGTTCAGCGCAATGTCGAACAGCACATCGGGCGCCAGGTCATGCACCGTCCAAACGAAGCGCATGCCGTCGGCGACCGACAGCGCGCCGGGCCAGGAGAATGCCGGCCGGCCGGAGCCCAGGATGATGGGTGCGACGCTCACATGCAGCCGGTCGAGCAGCCCCGCGGTCAGGAAGCGCGAGACGGTGATGCCGCCGCCCTCGACGAAGACGCGGGT
>JACMRO010000278.1 GCA_014376425.1 Rubritepida sp. | reverse complement strand
CGGCAGCCGGCCCGCGCTTGTGTGTGGGGCGTAGATCAGCCCGGCCTCCTCCAGGTCGCTCATCACGTTGCGGATCGACGCCGGCGACAGCCCCATCGGCAACCGGCGCGACAGGGTGCCGGTGCCCACCGGTTCGCCGGTCTGAACATACAGCTCGACCAGTTCGCGCAGGATGGCGGTGCCCCGGCCATCGAGGCCGGCTGAGGTGCGGTGGGGCGGCGCGGCCCGCAGGGAGGGCGTATGCATCTGCCATATTGTAGGGAGTGCGGGCATGCAGATGCAAATGCGCCGCTCCTGCGCTAGCCTGAGGCGAAGCAGGGAGATTTCTCGCATGAACCGTCGTGTCGTACTGGCCGCCCCCGCGCTGGCCGCACCCGCCTTCATCACGACCGCGCAGGCGCAGCCGGCGCGCGTGGTGACCGAGGAATTCATGGTGCCGGTGGGCGACGGCCCCGGCGGCGGGGCCGCGCAGAACCAGGAAGTGTTCCTGCGCAACAAGCGGCTGGACAGCATGACCGGCTACACCCCCTCCCGCGTGCTGCTGATGGTGCATGGCGCCACCTACCCGGCCTCGACCGCCTTCGACCTGCCGCTGGGCGGCCTGTCCTGGATGGATTACATCGCCGGCCGCGGCTTCGACGTCTGGAGCCTCGACCTGCGCGGCTATGGCCGCAGCACCAGGCCGCCCGAGATGAGCCAGCCGCCCGAGGCCCATGGCCCGTTGGTGCGCGGTGAGCTTGCGGTGGCCGATATCGGCGCTGCCGCCGCCTTTATCCGGCAGCGCCGCGGCGTGCCGAAGCTGACCCAGCTCGGCTATTCCTGGGGCACCGCGCTGATGGGGCGCTTCGCCGCCGAAAACCCGAACCTGGTCGAGCGGCTGGTCCTCTACGCGCCGGTCTGGCTGCGGCAGGGCGCGTCGCTGGCCGACCCCGGTGGGCCCCTGGGCGCCTACAGATACGTCACCCAGGAACAGGCCCGCGCCCGCCGCGGTGCCGGCGTGCCCGAAGCCGCCCGCGCCAACCTGGTCCCGGCAGGATGGTTCGAGCACTGGGCAGGCGTCACCTGGGCGACAGACCCCGAGGGGCTGCGCCGCAACCCGCCCGCGCTGCGCGCGCCCAATGGCAGCGTGGCCGATGGCCGCGAGTTCTGGGGGGCCGGCCGCGCCTTCTACGATCCCGCCCGGATCACCGCGCCCACCCTGCTGGTGCTGGGCGAGTGGGACCAGGACACGCCGCCCTACATGGCGCAGACGCTGTTTCCACTGCTGACCCAAAGCCCCGGCAAGCGCCTGGTGCTGCTGGGTGAGGGCACGCACGGCATGTGGATGGAGCGCAGCCGCGGCGCGCTGTTCCAGTCCGTGCAGGTCTTCCTGGAGGAAGCCGCCAGTTAAGCGGAATTTCATCGTTTTGCGCCATGACGCGGTGGGCAGGGCGTGGTGTTCTGCACCCAACCGTCGAGGAGGAAACCATGGTTCGTCGCTCTACCCTCCTCATGGGCCTTGCCCTGGCGATGCTTGCCCTGCCAGCGATGGCGCAGACGCATAACAACCAGGGTTTTCGGCTCGACAACCCCGGCCCGCGGCCGATCAATGAGACCTACGTCTCATTCTCGGCCGATGCCAATTGGGGCCAGGACCGGCTGGGTGTGAGCCTGGCGGTGCTGCCCGCTGGCCAGTGCATGAACGGCGCCCGGGTGATCCGGGCCGATAGCACCAACCAGGAGCGGCGGCAGGTCAACACCTGCAACATCACCGACTTGATATTCCACTGAGGGCCCAGGCCGACAGTGGCGGAGCCGTGCCCGAAGGGTCGCCCTATGGCGGCCCTGCCATTCACCACAAGGAAACTGTCACTTTGACCCGCATGAAACTCTTCGCGGCGGTAGCCATGCTCGGCCTCGCCCTGCCTGCCACCGCGCAGACGAACAACCCCGACTTCCGGCTGACCAACCGCGGCCAGCAGGCCATCAACGAGATCTATGTCTCGGCGTCCTCGGTGTCGAGCTGGGGCAATGACCGCCTGGGCCGTAACGTCCTGGCCCCCGGCGCCGGCTTCAACGTCGTCCTGCCTGCCGGGCAGTGCGTCAACGATATCCGCATCATCTGGGCCGACGGCACCAATGTGGAGCGGCGGCAGGTCAACACCTGCAACCTGACGGACGTGAATTTCCCCTGAGGAAGCCGGTGCGTGGGGGCGGTCACCGCCCCCACGCACCCAAGCCGTCATCGCAGCGTCATGCGCCTGCAACGCAGCCGCGCTAAGTAGCGCTACCGATGAAGGAAACGCCCAAATGCGCGCCTGGCTTCTGCTGACCACCGCCCTGCTGGCCCTTGCCCCGCTGGCCCTCGCCCCGCCGGCCCTGGCCGACCAGCGCTTCGAGGCCCGGGTGGCCGGCCACGCGGTGCTGCCGGCCGCAACCTTCGTGGCCCCGCCGGCCGACGCGCCGCCGGGCTTTGCGACCTCCGGCCGCTTCACCGGCCCCGGCAACATCCGAAACGAGCAGCGCGGCAGCGTGATGGGCAATGTCGGCCCCACCTATGGCAACCGCGAGACCGGGCTGTCGCTGCCCTTCGCCGGCCAGCCGGTGCAGGGGTTCTCGGGCATCCGGCCCGCCACAGGCGGGGCCGGCAATCAAACCCCCGACGGCAGCTACTGGGTCACCAGCGACAACGGCTTCGGCAACCGCCGCAACAGCCCCGACGCGCTGCTGATGATCCACCGCGTACGGCCGGACTTCGCCGCCGGCACGGTCGCCGTTGAACGCACCATCTTCCTCTCCGACCCGAACCGCGTCGTGCCCTTCCACATCGTCACCGACCCGAGCCCGACGCGCTACCTGACCGGCGCCGATTTCGACACCGAAAGCCTGCAGGTCGCGCCCGATGGCAGCTTCTGGCTGGGTGACGAGTTCGGCCCCTTCTTGATCCACGCCGACGCGCAGGGACGCGTCCTGGGCGTGTTCGAGACCACGCTGGACGGCCAGCCGATCCGCAGCCCCGACCACCCCGCGCTGCAGGTGCCGGCCACGCCCACCGCCGGCGTCGCGTTCCGTGCCCGCCGCTCGGGCGGCTATGAGGGCATGGCGATGAGCCCGGATGGACAGACACTGTGGGGCCTGCTGGAACAGCCACTCTACGCGCCGGGCAGCGACCAGGCGGAAGGCGCCTTCCTGCGGCTGATCGAGTTCAGCACGGCCCGCCGGGCCTTCACCGGCCGCAGCCTGCGTTATCGGCTGGAGCCCGGCGCCACCGCCATCGGCGACTTCAACATGATCGACGACCGCCGCGCCCTGGTGATCGAGCGCGACAACGGCGAAGGTGACCCTGGCCTGGCCTGCGCCGCCGGCGTGGCCGCCACTTCGGCCGCCCCCTGCTTCGCCAACCCCGCGCGCTTCAAGCGCGTCTACCTTATCGACCTGGGCGACGCCGATGCGGAAGGCTACGTCCGCAAGATCGGCCACATCGACCTGATGGCGATGAGCGACCCGGATGGCCGCGTGCGCGACCGTGGCGCTGTTCCGCCCGATGCACCCGGTGGCACGCCCCCTGGCCGCTTCACCTTCCCGTTCTTCACCATCGAGAATGTCGCGATGGTCGATGCCGACCACATCATCCTCGGCAACGACAACAACCTGCCCTTTTCGGCAGGGCGCCACACCAACCGTGCCGATAATAACGAACTTCTGCTGCTGCGCGTGCCGGAGCTGTTGCGGGCGCGCTGAACCGCTTCACAGCCGGCTGTTTGGCCCTACCATGGGCCGGCGCAGGCAAGGGATGGGCGGATGACGGCTGAGATCGGCGAGCGGGACGGCCCCTTCATCCCCGGCCCGCGGGCCATGCTGGCGGGCGCCGCCACCGGCCCGCTGGCCGGGCTGCGTTTCGCGGTGAAGGATCTGTATGACCTGGCCGGCCACGTCACCAGCTACGGCAACCCCGACTGGGCGCGCACCCACGGCACCGCCGCGGCCACCGCGCCAGTAGTGCTGGAGCTGCTGGAGGCCGGCGCCGCACTGGTCGGCAAAACCAAGACCGTTGAGCTGGCATACGGGCTGACGGGCGAAAACGTCTGGCACGGCACGCCCATCAACCCGCATGCACCCGATCGCTTTCCCGGCGGTTCCTCCTGCGGCAGTGCCGCCGCGGTGGCCGCGGGGCTGGTGGATTTCGCCATGGGGTCGGACACCGGTGGATCGGTCCGCATCCCGGCCAGCTATTGTGGCGTGTTCGGCATCCGGCCGAGCTGGGGGGCGATCTCACTGGCCGGTTGCGCCGCGCTGGGGCCAAGCTTCGACACGCCAGGATGGTTCGCCGGCAAGGCGGCGGTGCTGGCACAGGTGGGCGCGGCGTTGCTGCCGGACGAACCCAGCGCCGGCCTGACGCCCGGCCCGCTGCTGCAGCCCGATGATTTGTGGGACAACGCCGACCCTGAAGTGGTTGCGGCGTTGCGGCCTGCCCTGGCGGCAGTGGCACGGCTGCTGGGCCAGCCCACCCGGCTGCAACTCTGCCCGGAAGGGCTGGCGACGCTGTATGAAGGGTTTCGCTGCATGCAGGCGCAGGAGGCCTGGGCCACGCTGGGCCGCTGGATCACCGCCACGGCCCCCGCCTTTGGTCCGGGCGTTGGCGAACGCTTCGCCGCCGCGCGCGACATGCCCGCCGCCCAGGCCGCCGCCGGCCGCCACCTCCGCCGCCAGTTCCAGGCCCGGATGCGCGCCCTGCTGGCCGGCGGCGCGGTGCTGGCCTTCCCGACATCGCCGATCGCCGCGCCGCTGCTGACGGCGAGCCCGGCCGAGCAGAACACGGTGCGGCAGCGCACCATGGGCGTCACCGCCATAGCCGGTCTGGGGGGGCTGCCCGAGGTCAGCATCCCCGCCGCGCGCGCCGGCGGCGGCCCCGTCGGCCTGTCACTGGTGGCCGGCGCCGGGCAGGATCGCATGCTGCTGCGCCTGGCAGAGGCAGTGGCGGCGGAGCTGCGGCTGTGACGCTGCGCGACGCCACCCCCACCGACCTAGCCGCCATCACCGCCATCTACGCCCACCACGTGGCGCATGGCAGCGGCACCTTCGAGGAGGGCGCGCCGGACGCCGCGGAAATGGCCCGCCGGATGGCGCGCGTACAGGCCGATGGCTGCGCTTGGCTGGTCACCGAGAATGACGGCCAGCTCACTGGCTTTGGCTACTACATGCAGTATCGCGACCGCAGCGCCTACCGCTTCACCGCCGAGGACAGCATCTACGTCCGCGACGATGTGCGCGGCCAGGGCGTGGGCAAGGCGCTGGTCGCGGCGCTGCTGGACCATGCCGCGCATCGCGGCTTCCGGCAGATGATCGCGGTGATCGGCGATAGCGAGAATGTCGGCAGCATCGGCCTGCACCTGTCGCTGGGCTTCCGGCAGATTGGCGTGATGCGCGCGGTCGGGATGAAGTTCGGCCGCTGGGTGGATGTGGTCACCATGCAGCGGCCTTTGGGGGAGGCGGACCGCAGCCTGCCGGAGTAGGCTGGCGGCATGACCCTGCTCGCCGCCGACGACCCCTATCCCCGCGATTTCGAGGGCTATG
>JACMRO010000277.1 GCA_014376425.1 Rubritepida sp. | reverse complement strand
GGACCAGCGAACGGCCGCGGACCTCGCGCGGGGTGTGCAGGGCGACGACGTTGTCGCGACTCTCATAGGACAGCAGCGGCGGCGAGAAGATCGCGTCATAGGTCGGCTCCGTCGGGATGCGGCGGGGCTCCAGGCCCAGCGCCTGATACTCGCGCGCCATCTCGTTAAGTGCGCCAGCCTCGTTGCCGAGGGTGCTGGGGTGGCGGACTAGGCGGCTGATGGTTTCCAGCGTGCGGTCGCGCAGCGCGTCGCAGGCGTCAAGAATGGCTCGGGCGGCGCCGGGGTCGAGGGACATGGGCCGCAGTATGGCGATCCGGCCGACGGGTGCTAGCCCGATGCCCAACTTCGCCACGGGCTCAATAACGCGACGGGAGTTGCATCAGGAGCCCTTGTTCGCCTTTACACCGAGCCGGCCCGGCCGGGAGTTTGCGACGACCGGAAGAGGCTGGCTGGCTGACGAAGGTGATCCCCCATCCCATTTGAACGAAAGCTGATCTTGAAATTAATTCCTTCACCAGCGGCCGCTTTCCGCTTGGGTAGGATGAGATTTTCAGGGTGGCTCGCAGACGTAAACACTATTTACTTCAGTCCATCAAAATGATTAACATTTTGCAACCTTTGTGTAAACTTTACGTTGACTGCTGAGATACCTCTCCCTTCAAAATCCAAGGATCCTCCTTTGAACTTCGAATCCCTGGTGGCAGGCGACCTGAAAACTGCAGAGGTCGTAACCGTCCCGCCCAGCATGCCCATCAGTTCGCTGGCCCGGCTGCTTGCCGACCACGGCATTTCATCCGCGCCGGTGACAACGCCGCAGGGAAAATTGCTTGGCATCGTCACCGAAGCGGATCTGCTGCGCCGCCTGGCTGGGCGGGAGGATGCCCCGGTGGGTTGGTTACGCAGTCGCTTCCGCGATGTCGACAAACAGGCGGAGAATTTTGCCCGCACCCACGGCATGGTCGCGCAGGATGTGATGACCAAAGACGTCCTGACCGTTGCGCCCGATGCCACTGCGGAGCATTGCGCGCACCTCATGGAGGAGCACGGCATCAAGCGCCTGCCGGTCGTTTCCGAAGGGCGCCTTGTGGGCATGGTGTCCCGTGCCGACCTGCTGCGCGCCATTTTCGAGCCGCCCGCACGGGTCGGCGCTGGGCCGGGTTTAGAAAACGATGCAACCATACGTCTGGCGCTGCGCCGCGAACTCCGCAGCCAGGCATGGGCCAGCAGCAACTACACCTCCAGCGTGGTGAAAGATGGCGTGGTCACGCTGAACGGTTTTGTCCGCAGCGAAGCGGTGCGCCGTGCGCTGTTGGTGTTGGCCGGCCGCATCGAAGGGGTGGTCCGCGTTGAGGACCAACTGATGGAAGCGCCGTTTTTTCTGCCGGGCGAATACATCTGACCCGGTCAGGCGGCGACCCGCGCCAGAAAGCTGCATGGGGACATCCGGTTTCGCCCTGACGCGGCCTGCCGGGTGGCCAGCACCGCTCGCCTTCACGACAGCCCATGCAACAGCGGAGACTGATCCATGACCATCCGGTCCATCATGACACATGTGGAACCCGCTTCGGCGGTGCCTGAGTTGAAGCACCTGGCCCATGCCCTGGCGCTTGCCGAAGCCTTCAAAGCGCATTTGACAGCGCTGGTTTTCCCTACCGAGGTCATGATCGCCGAAGCCGACAGCGAGCAGCGCGACGCCCAGGTGACAAGCCAGATTCACGAGGCGGCAGCGAAGCGCGGGGTGGCCTGCGAGGTTCGGGGACGGAGCAGCTTTGCCTATGGTTTTCCCGACGTCTTCGCCGATCATGCCAAGGTCAACGATCTCTCGGTGATAGGCTACGGGCCTGGACCAACGATGGCGCAACGCATGCTGGCTTTCGGCGCCATCTTCTCCAGCGGACGCCCTGCCCTTATCGTGCCCGACGCGGCACCGGCCGGGGCTCTGCCGCGGCGGGTGGCCATCGCCTGGGATGCGACGCCCGCATCGGTCCGCGCCGTGCACAATGCCATGCCGTTTCTGCTCCGCGCCGAGGAGACCTTCGTGTTCTCAGTCACCGACGACAAGGAACTGCGTCGCGGCGAATCCGGTGTGGAACTTACGCAGCTGCTCGCCCGCCACGGTGTCCAGGCGAGTTTCCTGCCAGTCCACAACAAGGGTGGCCAAGTGTTCGACACCCTGACGAAAGCCTGCACGGACAATCAGGTCAGCCTACTTGTGATGGGCTGCCTGGGACATTCGCCCCTGTACCAAATGGTCTTCGGCAGTGCCACCCACAGCCTGCTGGATGGCCGCGCACCAATAGCGGTCCTCGCCTCCGCTTGATCGAGGCGGGGCCGCGCCGGCCCCTTTTGCCGAGCGTGTCCATGTCTGCAATGTCGGAGGGGGCGGACATATTCACCAACCGGGCTGCTCTGCTCCGCTCGCCCGGCGAACCGAATCGCGGCGTGGTCGGACGGATCGTTCTCAGCCGCGCGGAATGTCCTGGAGCGTCATGCCCCAACGGTCCAGTTCTTCAGAACCGGACCAGAAACGCCGCGCGATATCAGGCAACGTGAAATTGCTCTAGCACTCTTCGATGCGCGCTTTCGCCCACCCGCACCAATCCCTGCACGACCCGCAATTTTTCCTGATGCGGGGGCGGCTGCGGAGCAACTTCGAAATCCCCGCGCGTGCGGCCAGCTTGCGGTCTGGGCTGGTACGGCTGGGCATCGCCGTTGACGCACCCACGCCCGCCACGCTGGCGGATGCAGCAAGCTTGCACGCGCCGGACTACCTGGCCTTCCTGCGCGACGCGCCGCCGCTCTGGGCCGCCCTGCCCGAGGCTGGGCCCGAGATTGTCGCCAACATCCACCCCACGCCCGAGATGCTGGCCCAAAGCACCACTACGCCCGCCCACCTCGTCGCCCGCGCCGGCCAATTCACCGCCGATGCCGCCTGCCCGATCGGCCCGGGCACCTGGACCGCGTCGCTCTCGGCGCTGGGCTGCGCGCTGGCGGCGGCGGGTGAGGCGGCGGCGGGCCGCTCAGCCTATGCGCTATGCCGGCCGCCCGGGCATCACGCCTATGCGGCGCGTGCCGGCGGCCATTGTTACCTGAATAATTCGGCGCTGGCGGCACAGGCGCTGCGCGATGCCGGTGCCGCGCGCGCCGCCGTGCTGGACATCGACAGCCACCACGGCAACGGCACCCAGGGCATGTTCTGGGACCGGGCGGATGTGCTGACGGTATCGATCCATGGCGACCCCGGCTTCTATTATCCCTGGTATGTTGGCTTCGCCGGCGAGGTCGGCTGTGGCGAGAACCTCAACTTGCCGCTGGCCATGGGCAGCGGCGACGCGGCCTGGCTGGCTGCACTGGATGTGGCGCTGGCGCGGTTGCGGGCCTTCCGCCCCGATGCGCTGGTGCTGGCGCTGGGCTTCGACGCCTCCGAACACGAGCCGCTGGCCGCGCTGCGGGTGACCGAGGACGGCTTCGCAGCCGCGGCGCAGGCGATCTCGGCGCTGCGCCTGCCGACCGCGATCTGCCAGGAAGGCGGGTATGCGGTGGATCATCTGGGCGCGCTGCTCGCCCGTTTCCTGGGAGCCTGGGCTTGACCATTCACGACGACACGCTGGTGCTCGACACGCACATCGACATCCGCTGGCCCGAAACGCCGGACTGGACCGGTGAGACACGACAGTTGGTGGACCTGCCGAAGATGCGCGCGGGCGGGATGAACGCCGCCATCTTCATCGCCTATGTCGGCCAGGGCAAACGCGACCCGGCCGGCCATGCCGCGGCGGGCGCGCGGGCGGAGGCGATGCTGCGCCACATCGCGGCGCGCGCAGCGATATCCGGCACCCGCTTCTGCGCCACGCCCGATGCGCTGGAAGCATGTTTCGCCGCCGGCGACACCGCCGTGCTGAGCGCGGTGGAGAACGGCTACGCCATGGGCCACGATCTGGGCCGCATCGGGTTGTGGCGGTCGCTGGGCGCCGTCTACCTGACGCTGACGCATGACGGGCACAATGACCTGTCGGACAGCGCCAGGCCCCGCGCCGCATTGGGCGATGCGCCGGCCGAGCATGGCGGGCTGTCGAAGCTGGGCGAGGCCGCCATTGCCGAGATGAACGCGCGCGGCCTGATGGTCGATGTCAGCCACGTGGCGAAGCCGGGCATGCTGCGGGCGGCGGTGCTGTCGCGCTCCCCGGTCGTGGCGACGCACACCGCCTGCGCCGCGCTGTGCCCGCATCCGCGCGGGCTGGACGATGAGCAGCTGGACGCGCTGCGGGCATGCGGCGGCCTGGCGCAGATCACCGCCGTGCCCTCCTTCCTCCGGCCCCCAGCGCCCAACGCGCCGGGACAGGCCGGCGTGGCCGACCTGGTGGACCATATCGACCACGCGGTCCGGCGGATCGGCCTGGACCATGTCGGCATCAGCAGCGACTTCGACGGCGGCGGCGCGGTGATGGGCTGGGCCAATGCGGCCGAGACCGGCGCAGTTACCGCCGAGCTGGAACGGCGCGGCTATGGCGCGCGCGAGATCGGGCTGCTGTGGAGCGGCAATTTCTTGCGGGTTTGGCGCCAGGTGCTGCGGCTCACCGCGTGACGCCCCATTTCCAGATCGCCAGGCCGCAGCCGACCAGGATGGCCACGCCCACGGCGTCCCAGGCGTCCGGCGCTTCGGCCCACAGGGCCAGGCCCAACGCCGTCGTCCACAGGATGCCGCTGTATTCGAATGGCGCCAGAAGCGTGGTGTCGCCCACCCGGTAGGCCGCCGTCATCAGCAACTGCGCCACGGCAGAGACGATGCCGATGGCCAGCAGCAGCGCCCATTGCGTCGCGCTCGGCCAGACCCAGACCGGCCACGCGAACACCAGCGCCACCACGGAGGCGCCAATGGCGAACCAGGCGACGATGGCGATGCCCGGCTCGCCCGCCTCGCCCATTCGCCGGATCGAGATCATCGCCAGCGCCCAGCCGAGTGCGGCCAGCAGCACCATGGCGATGTCGAATGCGGGCCCTGGCGCGGCGAGGCCTGGCTTCAGCATCACCAGCACGCCCACGAAGCCCACCAGAACGGCACCCAGCTTCGGCGCCGTGATCCTCTCGCCGAGCAGCGGCCGCGACAGCAACGTCAGGAATAACGGCATGGTGAAGCCCAGCGCGGTGACGGTTGCGAGCGGCATGGTGGCGTAGCCGTGGAAGGCGCCGGCCATCCCGACCAGGCCGAAGAACACCCGCCCGACGTGCCCCCAGGGGTTGCGTGTGCGCAGCACCTGCCAGCCGCCCGCCCGGATCACGAGGGGCAGCATCACCGGCAATGCAAAGGCGCCGCGAAACAGCACAACCATGGCCAGGGGGATGGCGCCGCCCAGCGCCTTCACGCAGGCCGCCGCAACCGCGAACAGCAGGGCCGCGCCCAGGATCATCAAAATGGCGCGGCGGTTTGCGGGGGTGCTGCTCATGGACGGGCGTTGGGAGGGACGTTACGGTCGCTCCCGAATGAATGCCAGACCCGACAAGGCGCCGCCGGTGCCGCCCCATCCCGGCCTTGACGTGCGCGAGGACAGCATCGTCTGGAACGGCCGCTTCCCGCTGCAGCGCGTGCGCTTCACCTATGAACGCTTCGACGGCGCCCGATCGGGCGAGCTGACCTGGGAGCTGTGGCGCCGCGGCGGGGCCGTGGTGGTGCTGCCCTACGACCCCTGGAGCGACCGGATCGCGCTGATCGAGCAGTTCCGGCTCCCCGCCCTGGCCGCCGGCTTCAAGCCGATCATGACCGAATGCGTGGCGGGGCTGCTGGAACCTGGCGAGGACCCCCTGGAAGCGGCCCGGCGCGAGACCAAGGAAGAAAGCGGCCTGGAGCCCGACCTGATGGAGCCCATCGGCCATTTCATGTTGATGCAAGGCGGCTGCGACGAGCACGTCCGGGTGTTTTGCGGCCGCGTGCGGCTCGCGGCCGACGCGCAGGGCCAGTTCGGCCTGGTTGCCGAGCATGAGGATACGCGGGTGCGGGTGATGGCGGCAGCGGAGGGGTTCGCGATGATCGATGGCGGCGAGATGCAGAACGCCACGGGCGCGCTGGCGCTGATGTGGCTGCGCCACCACCGCGACAGGCTGCGGCGGGAGTGGGCGGCATGACCCGGCCGCTATTCCGCGAGGATGCGTATCTGCGCGAGGTCAGCGCTACCGTCCTGGCCAGCGGACCCGAGGGCGTGCTGCTGGATGCCACCAACTTCTATGCCCAGGCCGGCGGCCAGCCGGGCGACACCGGCGTGCTGGCCTGGAGCGGTGGCGAGATGGCGGTGACGAACACGGTGAAGGGTGAGGGCGACGCCATCCTGCACCAGGGCGAGAACCCGCCGCCCCCCGGCACCACCGTCACCATGCGGCTGGATTGGGCGCGGCGGCACCGGCACATGCGGATGCACTCGGCCATGCACCTGTTGTGCAGCCTGATTCCCGGCGCCGGCGTCACCGGTGGCCAGGTGGGCGCTGACCGCTCGCGGCTCGATTTTGACCTGGCGGAGCCGCCGCCGAAGGAATTGCTGACCGACCAGCTGAACGCCCTGGCCGCGGCCGGCCACGCCATCACCGACAGCTGGATCACTACCGAGGAACTGGACGCCAACCCCGGCCTGGTGCGGACCTTGTCGGTGCAGCCGCCCAGGACGGGCGGGCGCATCCGGCTGGTGAAGATCGGCCCGGAGGGCGCGCATATCGACCTGCAGCCTTGCGGCGGCACCCATGTGCGCTCGACTGCCGAGATCGGCCGCATCACCGTCACAAAGCTCGAAAACAAGGGCCGCCAGAACCGGCGGGTCTATCTCGTCCTGGAGGATTAGCATGGACAATGTGGTCTCAGCCGCCTGGCTGGCGGAACAGCTGGGCGCGCCCGATCTGGTGGTCTTCGACTGCTCGACCTACCTGCCGAACGAGCCGGGCAACAAGCATGACGGCTTCCGCGCCGGGCACATCCCGGGGGCAAGGATGTTCGACATCGACAAGATCGCCGATGCGGAAACCGACCTGCCTCACATGGTGCCCACGCCCGGACGCTTCGCCCGGCTGGTCGGCGCGCTGGGCGTGTCGAACACCACGCGCGTGGTGTTCTACGACCAGCACGGCCTGCGCGCCTCGCCCCGAGGCTGGTGGATGATGCGGCTGTTTGGCCACGACCTGGCGGCGGTGCTGGATGGCGGCCTGCCGGCGTGGATACGCGCGGGCCAGGCCGTCGAGACCGGCGACCCCACCGCTGCCCCCACCGCCCATTTCGTGCCGGATTTCCGCGCCGAACGGCTGCGCGGCATCGGCGACATCAAGCGCGTGGTGCGCCAAGGCGGTGGCGCGGAGCTGATCCTCGACGCTCGCGCGAAAGGCCGCTTCGACGGCACCGCGCCCGAACCGCGCGCCGGCCTGCCCTCGGGCCACATGCCCGGCGCCGCCAACGTGCCGGTCAGCGAGATCGCCGGGCCGGACGGGCTGATCAGGTCGCGCGACGAATTGCGCGCCCTGTTCACTGCGGCCGGCGTGGACGATACCCGGCCCGTCATCACCTCCTGCGGCTCGGGCGTCACCGCCTGTGTCCTGGCGCTGGGGCTGCTCCGCGCCGGCTTCCCCGAACCCGCAGTCTATGATGGCAGCTGGACCGAATGGGCGCTGCGCCCCGAAACCCCGAAAGTCTCCGCATGACCAAGCACGCCTTCGAAACCCGCATGTCGCATGCCGGCCGCGCCGGCACGCATGTGCATGGCTTCGTCAATCCGGGCGTCCATCGCGGCTCCACCGTGCTGTTCCCCAACTGCGAGGCGCGCCGCGAAGGTGGCGCCAAGCGCTACGAACAGCACATGACCTACGGCACGCAGGGTGGCCCCACCCACTATGCGCTGGAAGATGTCATCAGCGAGATCGAGGGCGGCACCCGCACCACCATCGTCGGCACCGGCCTCGCCGCCGTCATGGTACCGCTGCTGGCCTACCTGAAGTCGGGCGACCATTGCCTGATGCCCGACAGCGTCTATGGCCCGGCCCGCAACCTGGCAAACACGCTGATGCAGGGCTGGGGGATCGAGACCGAGTTCTACCCGCCCGCGATCGGCGAGGCGGAAATGGCGGCGCTGATCCGCCCGAACACGAAGGTCGTCTACACCGAAAGCCCCGGCTCCCACACCTTCGAGCTGCAGGACATTCCGGCCCTGGCCCGCGCCGCCCATGCGCGGGGGTGCAAGGTGCTGATGGACAACACCTGGGGCATCCACACCTTCCAGCCCTTCCGCCACGGCGTCGATGTGTCGATCCAGGCGCTGACCAAGTATGTCTCGGGCCATTCCGACATCGTGCTGGGCTCGGTCTGCGTGAATTCCGAGGATGACTGGCAGGCGGTGCGCTCCACTGCCTCGCTGCTGGGGCAGTTCGCCTCGCCCGACGACGTGTACCTGGCGCTGCGCGGCGTGCGCACGATGGCGCTGCGCCTGAAGCACCAATTCGCCGCCAGCCTGGACGTGGCGTCCTGGTTCGAGGCACAGCCGCAAGTGCGCGCCGTGCTGCATCCGGGCCTGCCCAGCCACCCGCAGCACGCCCTGTTCCGGCGCGACTTCACGGGCGGCGCGTCGCTGTTCGGCGTGGTCTTCCAGCCGCGCTACGCGATCGAGGACGTGTTCCGCTTCATCGACAGCCTGGAGTTCTTCGGCATCGGCGCCAGCTGGGGCGGCTTTGAATCGCTGGCCATCCCGACCACGGGCTTCATCACCCGTTCCACCGGCACCGGCGATTTCGGCGGGCCGATGGCGCGCATCCATGTCGGTCTCGAGGATGTGGCAGATCTCAAGGCCGACCTGGCGCAGGGCCTGGCCCGGATGGGCTGAGCCGCTCAGCCGCCGCCGCGCATTGCCTTCGCATAGCTGCCGGCCTGGGCACGCCGGGCGAATAATCCTTCGATGCGGCCTGGCAGGCCATGGCTGAAGCTGGCGATGGCCGCCACCTCCTGCGTCGCGGGGGCGGGGATGTCG
>JACMRO010000023.1 GCA_014376425.1 Rubritepida sp. | reverse complement strand
GGCCACGAGGCCACGCCGCAGCCGGTGAGTCTGAATGAAGGTCGCGTAGCCCTCACGCAGCGCGGGCGGGAAATAGGCCACCAGAAGGGGGTAGAAGGCCGGATCGTCCGGCAGGTCGCTGGCGGCGATGGCGTCGTTCAGCCACAGCTTGGCGAAGGGCAGTAGCGAGGCGGCCTCGGGGCGCGTAAGGCCCTCATTGGCAGCCGCACGGCGCGCGATGGCCGCATCGTCGGGCAGGCCGGCCTGGCCGCGGTCCAGGATGCCCGCCGCTTCCAGCCGCCCCATCAGCGCCGCCTGCGCCGGCAGCGCCGCGGCGCCGGCGGCCACCTCCAGCGATACCGCCAGCGACTGCAGCGCGTTATCGGCCAGCACCAGCGCGGCCACGTCGTCGGTCATCTGCTTCAGCAGCGCGTCGCGTTGGGTGCGGGTCAGGCCGCCCTGCGCCTCCACATCGGCCAGCAGGATCTTGATGTTGACCTCATGGTCCGAGGTGCTGACGCCGGCGGAATTGTCCAGCGCATCGGTGTTCAGCCGCACGCCGTGACCATCAGCGCCCCTTTGGGCCGCCTCGATGCGGCCGGCCTGGGTGATGCCCAGATTGGCGCCCTCGCCGATCACCCGGGCGCGGAGTTCCGCGCCGTCGACGCGGATGGCGTCATTGGCCCGGTCGCCGGCCTCGGCCTGGCTTTCGTGGCTGGCCTTGAGATAGGTGCCGATGCCGCCGAAATACAGCAGGTCGGCGCGCGCCCGCAGAATGGCCCGCATCACCGTGGCCGGCTCGGGCTTCTCCTCCTCGATGTCCAGCATTGCGCGCGCGGCGGGGCTGAGCGCGATCGTCTTGGCAGTGCGCGGATACACCCCGCCACCGGCCGAGATCAGCTTCGGATCGTAATCGGCCCAGGCGCTGCGCGGCAGAGCGAATAGCCTGGCACGCTCGGCGAAGGATGCTTCCGGCACCGGATCGGGGTCGATGAAGATGTGCCGGTGGTCGAACGCCGCCAGCAGCCGCGTCTGCCTGCTGATCAGCAGCCCGTTACCGAAGACATCGCCCGACATGTCGCCCACGCCGACGCAGGAGAAGGGCTGGCTGAAAATGTCGTGGCCCATTTCCGAAAAATGCCGCGCGATCATCACCCAGGCGCCACGCGCGGTGATGCCCATCACCTTGTGGTCGTAGCCGGCCGAGCCGCCCGAGGCGAAGGCGTCGCCCAGCCAGAACCGGTAGTCGGCCGAAATGCCGTTGGCGATGTCGGAGAAGGTCGCCGTGCCCTTGTCGGCCGCGGCCACGATATATGGGTCGTCGCCATCGCGGCGCACGACATGCGGCGGCGGCAGCACCGTCGTGCCATCCAGATTGTCGGTGATGTCCAGCATGCCCTGCACCAGCAGGCGGTAGCAGGCGATGCCCTCGGCCATGGTTGCCTCGCGGTCGCCGGCCGGCGGCGGGTTCTTCAGGATGAAGCCACCCTTCGCGCCGGTCGGCACGATGATCACGTTCTTCAGCCGTTGCGCCTTCATCAGGCCCAGGATCTCGGTGCGGAAATCCTCCCGCCGGTCGGACCAGCGGATGCCGCCGCGCGCGACCGGCCCGGCGCGCAGGTGGCAGCCCTCCATGCGGGCGGAGTGGACGAAGATCTCCCGCCAGGGCCGGGGCTGCGGCATGTCGCCGGCCCGCGCGCTGTCCAGCTTGAACGCGAGGTAGTTCTTGCCCTGATAGAAGGTGGTGCGCAGCATCGCGTCTAGCACCACGCGTAGCCGGGTCAGGATGCGGTCCTCGTCGGGGTTCTCGATGCTGTCCAGCAGGGTGCGCCAGGCGGCGTCGATCTCGGCCTCGCGGTCAGCGTCCCGTGGAGAATTCACTGACGCCGCGTCCCGCGGAGAATTTACTGACGCCGCGTCCCGCGGCAGGGCCGGGTCGAACCTGGCATGGAACAGGTCGACCAGCAGCCGCGCCGCCTGGGGGTGCGCCGCCAGCGCCGCCTCGACGCTGGCCTGCGCGAAACCGAAGCCGACCTGCTTGGTCCAGCGGTACATCGCCCGCAGCAGCCAGCATTCGCGCCAGCCCAGGGCTGCGCGGGCGATCAGGCGGTTGAAGCCGTCGGCCTCGGCCTCGCCGGCCAGCAGCGCATCCAGCCCGCCCAGAAGTTCGTCGAAGCTGCTTTCAGGCGTCTCGACGCCGGCCTCGAGGGTGAAGATGTGCAGGGTCACCATGCGGCCATCGGCGAGCGCGAAGCGGTGCGGCGTCTCCTCGATGGCGCGCAGGTCCAGGCTTTCGAACAACGGCAGGGTGTGGGCCAGCGGGATGGCGCCGCCGGCATGGATCAGGCGCAGCTGCAGCATGCGGTGCTCAGTACCGGGCGGGCGCTGAAATGCGGCGGCGGGACGGCCGCTGGCCAGCGCGCGCTCGGCTAGCTCCAGGTCGGCCAGCGCCTCGGCCGCCGTGGTGCGCTCGCGGTAGGGGGGGGGGAAGGCCGGCGCCCACAGCGCCATGACGCCGGCGGCAGCCGCCTCGCCCCGCAGCTGGGTCAGCGCATCGCCCACCCGGTCCTGGAAGCTGCGCGCCATCTCGACCACCAGGCGCTCCAGCGCGCCGGCATCGACATGGGCGGGGCGGGCCGGGTCGGTGCCCACGATGTAGTGCACCCGGGCCAGCGGCGCGTCGCCCAGCGCGATGTAGAAGGCGGATAGCCGACCGCCATGGGCGCGGGCGATGACCTCGCCCACACGGGTGCGCAGGCTGGTGTCGAAATTCTCCCGCGGCAGCCAGACGATGGCGGAGACGAAGCGGCCGAACGGGTCTGGCCGCAGCACCAGCGCCGGCCGCGGCAGCAGGGCGAGGTCGAGCGCGCGCCGCGCGCCGGCCAGGATCTCGGCTTCCGTCGCCTGGAACAGCTCGTCGCGCGGCCAGGTGTCGAGGATGTTGCGCAATGCCCGCCCGTCATGGCTGTCCACCGACACGCCGGAGGCTTCGAGGACGCGATCGACCTTGCCCGCCAGCATGGGAATGGAGCGCGGGTTGCGGTTGTAGGCGGCGGCGGCGAACAGGCCCAAGAACAACCGCACGCCGACGACCTGGCCGCCTTGCACCATGCGCACGGCGATGACATCGGCATGCTGGGTGCGATGCACCGTACTGCGCATGTTGGCCTTGGCCACAGTGACGCGGCGGCCGGCGGTGATGCCCGCCCGCACCGCGTCGGGCACGGCGGCGAGGTCACGCAGCGCATCGAAGACCGGCAGCTGCGTGTCGCGCAGCAACCCCAGGCTGTCCTCGGCGCGGAAGCCCACGCCATCCAGCACCAGCCTCCGATGCCCGAGCAGGACGAAATTGTCATCCGCCATCCATTCCAGGAAGGCGCGCTCATCGGCGTCCAGCCCTTCCTGCGCGGCGTGCAGCGCGGCCAGCATGGGGGTGAAGTCGGTCACCGCGGCGCGCACATCGGCCAGCGTGGCGGGGACCAGCGCCTCGGTCGCCGCGCCGCCGGTATCGGCGCCGGCGAAGCTGGTGCGGATCATGCTCTCCCGCAACGGGCCCTCGCCGGTGCT
>JACMRO010000276.1 GCA_014376425.1 Rubritepida sp. | reverse complement strand
GAAGATCGCCTCGACCACCAAATCGGCCTCGGGCACCACATCGAGGCTGGTGGAGCCGTGCAATAGGGCACGGCGCTTCTCGAACTCGGCCTGACTCAGACGGCCCGAACTGACCGTGCGTTCCCAGTTGGCGTGGCATTTGGCAAGGCCGCGGTCCAGGGCTTCCTGGCTCGTCTCCACCACGGTGACCGGGATGCCGGCATTGGCGAAGTTCATCGCGATGCCGCCGCCCATGGTGCCGGCGCCAATCACCACGGCATTCTTCACCGGCAGGGGTTGGGTGTCGGCCGGCATGTCAGGCACCCGCTGCGCCTCGCGCTCACCGAAGAAGATGTGCCGCAGCGCGACGCTTTGCTCGCCCTCCACCAGCCGCATGAATTGCTGCCGCTCGACCAGCAGCCCGTCGTCGAAAGAATGGGTCAGCGCGGCGCGCACGGCAGCCACGCAGCCCTTGGGGCTTTCCTGGCCGCGGGCACGCTTGAGCAAGACGGTGGCAGCGGCATCGAAGGCCGCCATGTCGGCACCGGCGATCATGTCGCGGCGATTACGCGCCAGGGTAAAGGTCCTGCCTGACTTCGCCGCGGCGCGCGCCCATTCGATGGCGCCATGCTCCAGCTCACCCTCGATGACCGCATCGATGAAGCCGAGCTTCACCGCCTCCTCGGCGCGGATCGGCTCGCCGGTCACGATGATCTTCAGCGCGGCCTCGCCGCCGATCAGCCGCGGCAGGCGCTGCGTGCCCCCGGCCCCCGGCACGAAACCGCGCTTGACTTCCGGCAGCCCGACATGGGCACCGGCCATAGCCACCCTGGCATGGCAGGCCAGCGCCAGCTCCAGCCCACCGCCCAGCGCGCTGCCGTGGATGGCGGCGACGATGGGGATGCGGCTGTTCTCGATCGCGTCGAACACCTCGGGCAGGCTGGGCGGCTGGCGCGGCTTGTTGAACTCGGTCATCTCGGCGCCGGCCGAGAACATCCGCCCCGCACCGATCAGCACGATGGCGCGGGCGCCTTCGCGTGCCGAGCGTTGCAGCCCGGCCAGCAGCCCGGCGCGAACACCGGTGCGCAGCGTATTGACCGGCGGGTTGGCGATGCGCAGCACATGCACGTCGCCATCAAAAGCATGTTCCACGAACTGCTCGTCACTCTGCATGGTCGTTTTTCCTTCCGCCCGGGTCGCTTCGCCGCCCTACCCGGGCAGCCTGTTATCTTCATGTCACGGCGACCCGGCCGGCCTGTCAATCAGCCGGAGCGATCAACGCCGCGCGGTCAGGGCGGCCTGGGCCTGGGCGAAGCCGCGCAGCGACAGCGCGAGGCCGATTTCACGGCGCGCCGTGTCCTGCAGCAACATCCGGCTGCCCGCCGGTTCGGCGCGCAGCCGCCCAAGCGTGGCGTCATCCAGCTCGGTTGCGGCAAAGCAGGCTTGCGGCGTGCAGCGCTGGAAGCTGAGGCTAAGTGGCGCGCCACCCTGCAGCGCCAGCCGCAGCTGCGCCGGAAGATGAACGTTGAGCGGCACCACCCCCAGCAGCAGCACCGGCCCCTGGTTGTTGAGCCGGCCAACGATGAGCTGCGCCGCTGGCTGGTTCTCGGCATTGGTGAGCACCGTGCCCGCCTCGCAGTTGCGGCTGGGCGCATTTTCGCAGCGCACCGACCAGTCGCCATAGGTCGCCACGGTCCGTTCCTGCGCCTGTGCCGCCCCGGCCAGAAGCAGCGCCACCGATGCCAGCACGGCGCAGCGCACCAACCAGTCGCCATAGGTCGCCATGGTCCGTTCCTGCGCCTGTGCCGCCCCGGCCAGAGGCATCGCCACCGATGCCCGCGCGGATTTCACTGCAGCACCGCCAGCAGCGAGCCGACACCGGGCGTGCCTTCGAGCTCATGCCGCTCAGCGTGGCCGAAACGCTCGAACTCCAGCTCGACGAAGCGCTCCAGCGGCACCGCATGGTGCTCATGCGGGCGGGACGGCTTGAAGCGTGCCTCGGCCGGCACGCCCAGCCGCCTGGCCAGCGGCGGCAGCACCGGATGGGTCGGATGGAAGCGCAGTTCGTCGCTCACCAAATGTGGATCGAGCGTCGTCTCCGGCCCGATCAGCCCGGCGTGGCGGGCCAGCGCCACGGCAACATCGACGTAACACCAGGCCTTGGGGTGGTTGATGCTGTGCATGAAGCAGCCGCCGCCGGCCCAGCGGTCGAACATCGGGTTCAGGTCGATGCCGAACTGGTCGAAGACCTGGCACACCAGCATGCGCTCCTGCGCGAAGGCGCTGAAATAGCCGGCCCGACCCATGATCAGCGCGTTGTAGAGCTGCGTCGTCTCCCGCACCGTCCGGCCCGCCAGGAAGCCGGCCACCGCAAGGCGCGAGTGGTAGTGGTGGGTGAAGCCGTCGAGGTAGCCATGCGCGGTGTGGATGTAGACCGTATCGGGATGAAAGCCGCCGAAGGAAAAGCCGGGGAGGATGGTAAAGCCCCGCATCGTTTCGCGCATGGCCTCGCTGCCGAGCGGGCCGTCCTCCGCGCCCAGATAAAGCGACAGCACCCGGTCGCAGCTGGCCAGGTCTTCGAGCGCCGGGCCACGCAGCGCCTCATCCTGCCGCAGCTGGCCGATGTCGTAATCCGTCACCTCGGCGCCGGGAATGGTGAGCCGCAGGGTTTCCGCCAGCATCCGGTGCTGACAGTTGAACAGGACGCCCAGCTTCATTGTGCCAGCAATTCCTCGTCGCAGATGATGCGGGCGCGGTCCTCGAACTCGGCACGCCGTTCGGCGCTGATCTCGGGCGCCGGCGCGGCGGGCATGGGCGTGCCGGCGCCCAACATGTGGCGGTTGAACACCGCCATAACCCGGGCCACGCCCTCGGGCGCCACCGAGCGCAGATCGGGCTCCAGCGACAGCATCAGATTCTGCGGCGCGGTGACGATCTCATAGGACGGGAAGTAGCAGACGCGGCCATGCCGGGCACGCATCGCCTCCGCCGCCAGCCGCAGCGTGGCCTTGCTGAGCGTGTTGCTGACCAGCACGTGCCGGTCCTCATAGGTCGCGGCCAACGCCACGGGCGATACGGTGAAGACCACCCGGACGGATGGATTGACCAGCACTAGGTCGACCAGGAAGGTTTCCAGGTCGTGGATGATCTCGTCCAGGCCGAAATTGTGGAAGCGTGCATCGCTTGCGCCGGCCGACACGCCCAGCACGCCCGGCGGCACCGGCAACGCCGCGCCATCGGCCGCCAGCCATGCTTCGGTCAGGCCCAGGGTGAAGATAAAGACGCTGCATTCCTCGAACATCGTCCGCACGGCGGCCAGATGCGGCTCGCGCGCGGTGGCAACGGCGTCGGCGTCATCCAGCCCGTTACCCAGCATTTGCGGCCGGAACGGGTCGACCCACCGGCCGGTCGGCAACTGCCATGCGCTGTCCACCGGCCGCAGCAGGCCATAGGCGCGCAGCATCAACTGGTGCAGCTGCCGCGCGGTGTAGATGTTGCCGAAGGCGGCGGAAAAATCCTCGACCTGTTCGGTGCGCAGGAAGTCAAAACCCGCGGCGGTCAGGTTGCGCGCGATGTGCTGGGCGAAGCAGGAGCCCGCGGCCGCCACCCGGTCGCCGGGGCCGATGCTGAAGGGCATGGCAGTGACCGGGTCGAACGCCTCGGGCGCCACGCCGGTTACTGATTTGCGCCAGAAATGCGGCGCCGGCAGGTCACGGTAGGGATGGGTGTTCACGCCCTCACCACCGTCGCGTCGGCCCGCAATCGAGGTGGATGAAGCCGCTGTTGCGATAGACGCCGACACCGCCGAGCTGCATCTCCGCCGCCGACCGCGCCAGCCCGACCGAGCTGCGGCCGGGCAGCTGCACATCGGCCGCCATGCCCGACATATGGAAGGATACACGGCTGACGCGCCGTGATTCGCGGGCGCGGGACGCGTTGGTTTCCGGTGCCCGGTAGCCCGAGGTCACCAGCCAGGGCTCATCCGAACCCACCCGGTCCTGCACGGTGGCCAGTATGTCGAACAGCCGCGGATCCATGGGGGTTGCTTCCGCCATGCCCGGGTCGCGCATCACCCAGTTCAGCCGGTCCAGGGCCGTGCGGTCGTAGCGCCCGTCGCGCCAGTAAACGCCGGAGAAATTCTCCCCCGTTTGCAGCCGGCGGATGCCCAGCGCCCGCGCGCGGCCGCCCCACACCTGGGCCACGGCCGGTGGTGCCGCCAGCACCCCCACGCCGGCCACGACAGCGGCCAGGAAGCCGCGCCGGCCGGGGCTCGGGTTTGCTTCGCACCCGGCTTGCAATTCGGCGTCCGCGGCGTCGCAGGCCGGGCAGGAATGGGCGAACAAAACCATGCTTAACTCCGTGATGCCATCGGCCGGACGGGCCCGCGCTCCAGTGCACGGGCGTAGGTCTCGTCCAGGCCATAGATGTCGGGGCGGATGCGGACGGTCGTGCCGTCCACCACAACGGACTGGTAAATTAGACGCACGCCGGGCTGCCGGCGCAACCCAATGGAGAAGGTGCGGCCTTCGCTTACGCTGCGCTGGCCGCGGGCGCGATCCCACCCCTCCATGCCCTCGACCGCCATCGCCAGAAAGTCCATCGGCCGGCCGAGTCGGATACAGCCCGAACTGAAAGCCCGTTCCGGCCGCGAGAACAACCCCCGGTCGGGGGTATCGTGCATGAAGATGTCTTCACCGTTGGGCATGATGAACTTGATCCGGCCCAGCGCATTTGCCTCGCCCGGGTCCTGCCGCATGTAGAACGGGAAGTTGGTGCGGCTGTAACCCCGCCAATCGACGGTGGTGGGGTCCACCTCAACAACCTCGCCATCCACGCGCTGGAAGATGCGGGTGCCGTTGCGGGTCAGCGCCAGCGGGTTGCGCTGCAGCAGGGGCAGTTTGTCCTCCACCGCGTTGCGGATCGGCACGCCCCAGGGCGGGTTGAACTGTACCGCGGTGAGGCGGGTGGACAGCAGCGGCGTCGCGCGCTCGCGCCGCCCCACGATCACGGGCATGTCCAGGATTACCTGGTCGCCGTCATACACCCTCAGCACATAATCGGGGATGTTGACCTCAATGCGGCGTTCGCGGCCCGGGATGCCGGCGGCGCGGCGCATGTCCATCGCCACCCGCAGGGCGCGAATATCGGCGGCCGGCGTCCGGTTCAGCGCCGCCTGGCTGCTGCTGCCCACCCGGCCATCGGCCTCCAGCCCTGCCGATTGCTGGAAACGGCGCACGGCATCCAGCAACGCGTCGTCGTACATGGCGGGGTCCGCCACCGGGGCCGCGGCCAGCTGCGGATCGACCGCGGCCAGGCGGGCGCGCAGGGCCGCCACGCGATCACCGGGGCGGCCAGGCTCGATGGTGCCGCCCACCGGCACCGGCGGCAGCGCGCCGCGCGCTTCGCGTGCCTTTGCCTCGGCCATGGCGGCGCGCAAGGCCGGCATCCCGGCTGGCAGGCTGGCTGCCCGCTCGATCACCGCGGCGGGGTCGGCGCTGGCCAGCATCTCGCTCATCCATGCGCTCAACGGCATCCTGTCCGGCTCACGCCGGATGTCGATGCGCCCCTGCGGCACGACGGCGCGGCCCTGTAACAGATCCGCCAGCGCCGCACGGGCGGCATTCTGCGTGGCCGACTGGAAGGCCTGCGGGTCGCTCATCGCGGTTTCGCGCGCCGGGACCGCGTACCAGCCGGGCTCCAGCCCGTCGCCATCGAGCCGCCGCAGCCGCTCCGCCAGCCCGTGCATGGCGTCGGACGCGACCTGCTCGCGACCCGGCGCGGCCGCGGCAAAGGCGAAACCGGCCGAGCTGAGCAGGAGCGAGCGACGATCAATGAGCTGGGCGGTCATGCAGCGAACCTT
>JACMRO010000275.1 GCA_014376425.1 Rubritepida sp. | reverse complement strand
GTCTTCGTGGCGGCTGCCGCGGTGGCGGACTGGCGGACGGCCAGCGAGGCGTCGCAGAAGATGAAGAAGGTAGCAGGCGCCGCCGCACCGCTGCTGGAGATGGCGCTGAACCCCGACATACTGGCGACCCTTTCGGCCCACGATCTGCCCTCCCCTGGCCGCCCGCGTCTGGTGGTGGGCTTCGCGGCCGAGACCGAAAGGGTGGTGGAGCATGCCCAGGCCAAACGGCTGCGAAAAGGTTGCGACTGGATCGTCGCCAACGACGTCTCCGGCGACGTGATGGGCGGCGCCGACAACACCGTCCACCTCGTGCGCCCCGATGGGGTGGAGGATTGGCCGCGCCTGCCGAAGGAGGAGGTCGCCCGCCGCCTGGCCGCGCGCATCGCCGAGGCGCTGGCATGAAGATACTGGTGCAACGCCTGCCGCATGCCGAAGGGCTGCCGTTGCCGGAATACGCGACCGCGGGCGCGGCGGCGATGGACCTGCTGGCCGCCGTCGCGGCGCCGGTGCTGGTGCCGCCGGGCGGCCGCGTGCTGGTCCCCACCGGGTTGAGGGTGGCGCTGCCGGAGGGGCATGAATGGCAGATCCGGCCGCGCTCCGGTCTGGCGCTGAAGCACGGCATCACCGTGCTGAATTCGCCCGGCACCATCGACGAGGATTACCGAGGTGAGGTGGGGGTGATTTTGCTGAACACCGGCGCTGCGGACTTTACGGTGGAGCGCGGCATGCGAATCGCGCAGGCGGTTCTGGCGCCGGTGGTGCGGGGGGTGTTCGAGGTGGTGGTGGTGCTGCCGGAGAGTGCGCGCGGGACGGGTGGGTTCGGCAGCACGGGGCTGTAGTAGAATTCTTTTCGCGTCGGGATTGCGAAACGTAACCAGACATGACGAAATCTTCACGTCAATGTGAGGATTACCGATGCTGCTCCGTCTCGCTCCCCTGTCCCTTCTGCTCTTCAGCACCGCCTGCGCTTCCATCACCACTGGCACCACCCAGGCTGTGACGGTGCAGACCGAGCCGCCGGGCGCCATGTGCGTCGTGTCGCGCAATGGCGAGACCCTGGGCATCGTCAATCCGACGCCGGGTTCGCTGAACGTCAGCAAGTCCTCGCAGGCCATGACGGTGCGTTGCGAGCGGCCGGGCTCGCAGGTGGCGCTGACCACTGTTCCGTCCAGCGTGCAGGCGATGACGGCGGGTAACATCCTGTTCGGCGGCATCATCGGGCTTGGGATCGACGCGGCGTCTGGCGCGATGAACCAGTATCCACCCAACATCTCATTGGCGCTGCCCGCTCAGCCATTGCCACCCATACCACCCGCCGCGGTCATGGAGCCGATCCCTGACCAGCCGGCGCAAACGCGCCGCCGTCGCGCGGGCGTCTGACCCCAGGCCTTGGCGACGCCGGGGTTGGGGCCCCAGATGAGGCCCATGAACCTCGACTTCACCGAAGACGAACTGCATCGCTACTCCCGCCACATCCTTCTGGGTGAGGTGGGGGCGATCGGCCAGGCCAGGCTGCGCGCGGCACGAATCCTGATCGTGGGCGCCGGCGGTTTGGGCTCGCCCCTCGCGCTCTATCTGGCGGCGGCGGGGGTGGGCACCATCGGCCTGGTCGATGACGACCGGCTTGAACTGTCCAACCTGCAGCGGCAGATCGCCCACACCACGGCGCGCATCGGCCGCAACAAAGCCGAAAGCGCCGCCGAGGCGCTGGCCGCGCTCAACCCGGACTGTCAGGTGGACATCCACGCGAGGCGGATGGACGCTGTGTTGGCCGAACGCCTAATCCCCGAATACGACATCGTCTGCGATGGCACCGACAATTTCGCGACGCGTTTCCTGCTCGGCGATGCCTGCCACCGCCTGGCACGGCCACTGGTCTCGGCGGCCGTGCTGCGCTTCGAGGGCCAGCTTTCGGTCTTCCAGAGCCACATTGCCGGCAACCCCTGCCATCGCTGCCTGCATCCCGAGCCACCGCCCGATGGCCTGGTGCCGAGCTGTTCCGAAGCCGGCGTGCTGGGCGCGGTGACCGGCGTGATGGGCACCTTGCAGGCAACCGAAGTGCTGAAGCTGATCCTGGGCATCGGCGAGACGCTGACCGGCCGGCTGCTGCTGTGGGACGCGCTGGATGCGCGGATGCGCACGATCCGGCTGCGACAGGATCCGGGCTGCAAACTATGCGGGGCGGCATGAATCCGCTGGGCATCCTGCTGATTTCGGGCGGGCATGAGCGGGCGCATTACGCCCTAGTGCTGGCCACCGCGGCCGCGGCGCTGGGGCGGCCGGTCACGTTGTTCGCCACCAATGGCGGCTTGCGCCTTATGCTCGCTGGCCGCCCGTTGGAGGCCGAACCGCGCGAGGCGGCGCTGGAGGCTGCGGGGGTCGCCGGCATTCGCACGCTGCGGGAGGCGGCGCAGGAGCTGGGGGTGGCGTTGTGGGCCTGCGAGGCCGGCCGCCGCGGCGAAGGGCTGGACGGGACGCCCATGCTGGATGGCGTGGAGATCACCGGCGCAGTGAGCTTCCTGACCGCGGCGACCGGGCAGTTGGTGACGCTGTAGGCGCCCAGGCCTACTCCTTCACCGCCCCGGTCAGGCTGCTGACGTAATAGTCCACGAAGAACGAATAGAAGATCGCCACCGGCAGCGAGCCCAGCAGCGACCCCGCCATCAGTGCCCCCCACTGGTACACATCGCCGGTCACCAGCTCGGTCAGGATCGCCACCGGCACGGTCTTGTTCTCGCTGCTCTGGATGAAGGCGAGGGCGTAGATGAATTCGTTCCAGCTCAGCGTGAAGCTGAAGATGCCGGCCGAGATCAGCCCGGGCACCGCAAGCGGCAGGGTGATGCGGCGCAGGATCTGCAGCCGCGTGGCACCATCGATCAGCGCGCATTCTTCCAACTCGTAGGGGATCGACTTGAAGTAGCCGATCAGCAGCCAGGTGCAGAACGGCACCAGGAAGGTCGGGTAGACCAGGATGAGCGCCAGGGGGCTATCGAACAGACCAAGCTGCACCACCATCGTCGCCAGCGGAATGAACAGGATGGAGGGCGGCACGAGATAGGCGAGGTAGATCGCCAAGCCGACATACTGGCTGCCGCGGAACCGCAGCCGCTGAATGGCGTAGGCGGCGAGGGTGGAAGCGAAGAGCGACAGCACGGTGGCGCCCACCGCCACCAGCATCGTCGTCCACAACCACTGCGGATAAGCCGTCTCGAACAGCAGTTTCCTGATATGCGCCAGCGTGGGCGAAGTCACCCAGAACGGGTTGTGCGTCGCGAAATCATACAGCTCGCCATCCGGTTTGAAGGACGTCACCGTCATCCAATAGAAGGGAAAGAGCAGTATCAGCAGGAAGCACCCCAGCGGCACCCACAGCATGACCATGCGGCGCGCCCGGCTGTCCCATTGCATGGTTTCGGGTACGGCGGTGGAGGCGTTGCTCATGGCGTCATGCCCGGGCTTGACCCGGCCACCTCCTGAAAGTGTTGCGGCACTACGACACGATGGCAGGGGCGATCAGTCATTGCCTTCGCCCTGCTGCCACTTCCGCCGCGCCAGGCCGAAATACGAGAACAGCGTGGCGAAGACGAGGAAGGGGATCATCGAAACGGCGATCGCCGCGCCCTCGCCCAGCTGGCCGCCGGGGATGCCGCGCTGGAAGGCGAGCGTCGCCAGCAAGTGGGTCGAATTCACCGGCCCGCCGCGGGTGATGGCGTAGACCAGCTGAAAATCCGTGAAGGTGAAGATGATCGAGAAGGTCATCACGATCGCCAGGATCGGCATCAGCATCGGGAAGGTGATGAAGCGAAAGCGCTGCCAGCTCGACGCGCCGTCGAGCAACGCCGCTTCGTACAGCGAGGGCGAGATGGTCTGCAGCCCGGCCAGCAGCGAGATCGCCACAAAGGGGATGCCGCGCCAGATGTTCGCCGCGATCAGCGAGAAGCGCGCAGGCCACTCACTGCCCAGGAAGTTGATGTTCGTCTCGCGCCAACCCAGCACCTGCACGAAGACGTAACTGATGATGGAGAATTGCGGGTCGAAAATCCACCAGAAGGCGATGGCGCTGAGCACCGTGGGCACGATCCAGGGCAGCAGGATAATAGCGCGGATCAGCGACTTGAAGGGCATGTGCTGGTTCATCAGCAACGCCAGCCACAGCCCCAGCGCGAATTTCCCGAAGGTCGCGATGCCGGTGTAGAACACGCTGTAGAACACCGCGTTCCAGAAGATCGGGTCCGACGCCAGGTATTCGAAGTTTTCCAGCCCCACCCACACGCCACTGCGGCCGATCGTGGTGTCGGTGAAGGCCATCCAGATGCCGAGGCCAAGCGGGTAGGTCAGGAACACCAGGAGCAGCCCGGCTGCCGGCAACAGGCAGGCCATGGCCAGGAACAGCCTGTGGTCGAACAGCCGCACCAGCGCGCCCGGCCGCGGGCGCGCCTTCGACCAGTGCAGCGGTGCGGCTGTGGTAACCGACATCAGCGCCGCCGGAAGAACCGTGCCGCGCGCCGTTCCGCCTCGCGCGCCGCGGCCTCCGGTGTCGCCTGGCCGCTGGCTACCGAGGCGCACATCTGCACCATCACGTAATCGGCGTTGGCGGCGGCCGAGCCCTCGCTGATCGGGCCTTTGTAGCCAAGCCAGAAATCGGTATCCATCGTGTCCTTGAAGATCGCGACCTTGGGGTCGCCGGTCCAGGTCGCGGATGCGTTGTAGGCATTCAGCGGCTGCGCCCAGTAGCCGATATTGGCCTGCAGCCACGGGTCGTATTGCGGCGCTTCCATCATGAAGGCCAGGAACTGCTTGGCCGCATTGGGGAAGCGACTGTGGCGGAACACCATGGCGTTCAGCGTCAGCCCGGCATTGGGCGCCGATGCGGCCACGCCTTTCGGCGTGAAGGTATGCTCGGTATCCGCCGCCACCGCCGCGGTCGCCGGGTCGTTCTTCATCGAGAAGTAGAGCGACACGCCGTTCTGCGTCAGGAAGCACTCGCCCGAAGCGAAGGCGCGATTGTTGCTGATGTCGTTCCAGGCCAGCGTGCCGGGGATGAAGGTGGCGTAGAGCTCCTTCAGGTAGTTGAGCGCCGCCACCGTCTCGCGGCTGTTGATGCCCGGCGTGCCGTCCTCATTCACCAGCTGGCCGCCGAAGGACCAGACCAGCCAGTTGGCGAAGGCGTTGCCGTCGCCCACCGCGTTGCCCAGCGCGAAGCCGGCCGGCTTGTTCAGCCGGCGCAGCGCCTGGCACAGCCGCAGGATGCCGGCATGGTCTTCCGGCACGCTCTGGAAACCGGCCTCGGCCAGCACCGACTTGCGCCAGACGAAGGGACCGCCCGAGGCGCCGAAGGGCAGGCCGATCCAGTTGTTCGAGTTGTGCCGGCGGCCGTATTTCAGCGCCAGCTTCTTCCAGCCGCCATATTTGGCGCCGAGATACTCCGCCACGTCGGATAGTTCGACCAGCTTGTCCTGGAAGACGTGCGGCGCCTCGTTGAAGCCAATGATCACATCGGGGCCGGCGCCGGTGTTCGCGGTCACTGCCGTCTGCTGGGTGATGTCTTCCCAGCCAACGAAATCGACGCGCACCTGCACGCCGGTGGCGGCGGTGAAGCGCGCGGCGTTGGCGCGGAACACTTCCTCATCGGGCTGCACGAAGCGCACGGGGCGCAGCACGCGCAGAGTGGCGCCGTTCTCGATCGGCAGGTTGGGCAAGGCGGCGCTGCCGGCCACGATGGTTTGCGCCGAAGCGCCGCCGGCAACCAGGCCGGCGCCCAGGCCGCCGACTAGACGACGCGTGATGTTGAACGTCATGTTTCTTCTCCCTTTGGGTCGGCTTAGAGCCGCTCTCCGGTTTCCTTGCTGAAAAGATGCGCCATCGCGGCTTGCGGCGCCACCGGTAATATATCGCCCGGCCGCGCGGTGATGCGTTCGCGGAAAACCCCGTTCACCGCCGTCTCGCCGATACGCAGCGTTACCTGTGTCTCGCTGCCCATGGGCTCCACCACGACCACGCGCGCCTGCATGCCATCGCCGGCCAGCCGAAAATGCTCGGGGCGGATGCCGTAGACGGCTGGCCCTTCCGGCGCGTTCTGTTGGGGCAGGGGCCAGGCCACGCCATCGGCGGTGTGGAAGGCGCCGCCTTCGATCCGTCCATGCAGCAGGTTCATCGCCGGGCTGCCGATGAAGCCCGCCACAAACAGGTTGGCCGGCCGGTCATACAGCTCCAGCGGCGGCCCGGCCTGGCGGATGTACCCCACATCCATCACCACGATCTTGTCGGCCATGGTCATCGCCTCGATCTGGTCGTGCGTGACGTAGACGGTGGTGACGCGCAGGCGGTGGTGCAGCTCCTTCATCTCGCTGCGCATGTGCCCGCGCAGTTTGGCGTCGAGGTTGGACAGCGGCTCGCCGAACAGGAAGACCTGCGGATTGCGGACGATGGCGCGGCCCATCGCCACGCGCTGCCGCTGGCCGCCGGATAGCTGTCGCGGGTAGCGGTCCAGAAAGTCCTCCAGCCCCAGGATCTTCGCCGCGCGCCCGACCTCGGCCTGCATGACGGCCGCCGGCGCCTTTGCCAGCTTCATGCTGAACGCCATGTTGTCGAAGACGGTCATGTGCGGATAGAGCGCGTAGTTCTGGAACACCATTGCGATGTCCCGATCCTTGGGCGGCACCTTGTTGACCACCCGGTCGCCGATCAGGATCTCGCCCGCGGTGATGTTCTCCAGGCCTGCGAGCATGCGCAGCAGGGTGGACTTGCCGCAGCCCGAGGGGCCCACGAGCACGACGAATTCGCCGTCCTCGATCTCCACGGAGACGCCGTGCAGCACGGCGGTGGAGCCATAGGATTTATGGACGTTGCGGATACCGACGGTTGCCATCAGAGACGCGACACCTGTGTTTCCTTCGAGGTAATGAATTCCAGCAGCGCCGGCTGGCCGGCCTGGGTGGCGGCGATGCCGCGCCGGATGGCGGGTATGATGTCGCCCGGCTGCTCGACCCGCTCGCCATAACCGCCGAAGGCGCGCGCCATCGCAGCATAATCGCCGGAGATGTCGGTCGTCCGGTACTTGGCGGTGCTGCCGGCCATGATCTTCAGCTCGATCGCCATGCAGAAATTGTTCAGCAGGATCGACAGGATGGGGATGCGCTCGCGCACCGCCGTCTCGAAATCCATGCCCGTGAAGCCGATGGCGGCGTCGCCCCAGACGTTTATGCAAAGCTTGTCTGGCGCGGCCAGCTTGGCACCCATGGCCAGCCCCAGCCCGTAGCCCAGCTGCGTCGTCTTGCCCCAGCCCAGGTAGCTGAGCGGTGTGCGGCTGATCCAGAAAGGGCTGAGCTGGTCACGCGGGCTGCCCGCGTCATGGGTGATGATGGTGCGGTCGACATCCACGGTGCGCCACAGGTCGCGCAGCACGCGGTAGGGGTTGAGCGGCGCATCCTCGCAATCGCGCTTGGCCGCCCATTGTGCCAGCCAGGGTGTGCGCACCCGCTCGATCTCCGCCGCCACCGGGGCTGGGTCGCGGGTGGGCATATCCAGCTCGGCCAGCAGCGCATCCAGAGTCAGGCCGGCGTCACCCACCAGGCCGATCTCGGCCCGGGTGTCCTTGTTGAGATGGTCCGGGTCCAGCGTCGCGTGGATGATCCGCACGCCGGGATTGGCCTTTGGCGGGAAGGGAACACCGAAGCTGGTTTCGGTGAAGGAGCAGCCAATGCCGAAGATTACATCCGCCGCGTCCAGGAAGTGACGCACCGGCGCGGGCGATGCCAGTCCCGCGGTACCCAGCGCCAGCGGATGATCCTCCGGGAAGCTCGACTTGCCGCCCAGGCTGGTGGTAACCGGCGCGCCCAGCTTCTCCGCCAGCGCGCGTAGCTGCGGCCAGGCGCGGGCCCAGTGCACCCCGGTGCCGGCGTAAATGACCAGGCGCTTCGCTTCCCGCAGTGCGGCGGCGGCACGCTTCACATCGGCCGGGTCGGGCGCATAGCGGGCGGTGAGCACCGGCTCGTAGACCAGCTCGCCCGGCAGTTCCTCATCGAACATGTCGGTGGGGATTTCCACCAGCACCGGTCCGCCGCGGCCATTGCGCAGGCGCGAGAAAGCGCGGCGCATGATCGCCGGCACCTCAGAGGCCAGCATCACCTGCTCGGTCGACTTGGTGATGCCCGCCATCTGCACGGTGGAGGAGAAGTTCGGCTTGATGTGCGCGATCCGCCGCGCATAGCCCATCGGCAGCACCAGCACCGGTATGCTCTCGCCATAACACTGGGCCACGCCACCATAGGCGTTCTCTGCGCCCGGCCCGTGCTGCATGCAAAAGGCGCCGAGCGTCCGGCCCGACGTCACCCGTGAGATGGCGTCGGCCATGTGCAGGCCGATGCGCTCCTGCCGCACCATCACCGGGCGGATGTCGATGGCGGCGCAGCTCTCGATCAAGTGGTTCACCGGGTAGCCGGTGAGGATCTGAACGCCCTCGCGGCGCATGATCTCCGCGATCGCCTCGCCCACCTTCATTGCGCACCCTCCGCTGCGGTTCTTGCCCGCCTTGAGATGAGGCTAGACCGGTGGCGCGCTGCCACGCAACCACCGACCCGCGACCGGCCAACGCGGCGCGGCGCCGGGCAGGGCGGTCGAGATGGTGCGATCGATCCGGAGGCGGCGCTGGACCTCCGCCGCCGGCTGGTTCCACCATGGTGCTGTAACCTGGGGTTTGTGGCATGACGTCGAACGAGATCGCGGTGCGGCTGGAAGCTGTCGGCATCATCCTGGGTGCCGCGGAGCATGCCGACCTGGCCGGCGCCTATGGTAAGCTGTCGCCCATGCTGGCGCTGATCCGCACGCCGCCCATCCCGCCCGAGGCGGAACCCGCGATCGTCTTCGTGGCCGGCGCGTGATGTACAGCATCGCGCAGGCCGCCGCGCTGATCGCGGCCAAAAAACTCTCCCCGGTCGAACTGGCGCAGGCCGGGCTGGACCGCGCCGCTGCACTGGACGGGCGGCTGCACGCCTTCATCCGGTTGACGCCCGAGCCGGCGCTGGCCGCCGCCCGCGCTGCCGAGGCGCGGCAGATGGCAGGCAGCCTGCGCGGCCCGCTGGATGGCATTCCCATCGCGCACAAGGACATCTATTGCACCGCGGGCATCCCCACGACGGCGCATTCGGCCCAGCTCGAACACTTCATCCCCGGTCACGATGCGACAACGGTGCGGACGCTGGCGCAGGCCGGTGCCGTCTCGCTGGGCAAGCTGGCGACGCATGAATTTGCCTTCGGTGGCCCCAGCTTCGACTTGCCCTGGCCGCCCGCCCGCAACCCCTGGGACACCGAACGCTTCACCGCCGGCAGCAGCTCGGGCACCGGCGCCGCGGTGGCGGCCGGCATCATCATGGGCGGCACCGGCAGCGACACCGGCGGCAGCATCCGTGGCCCCGCCGCATTGTGCGGCATCGCCGGCATCAAGCCCACCTACGGGCTGTGCCCGCGCACCGGCATCCTGCCGCTGGCGCAGACGCTGGACCATGCCGGGCCGATGGCGTGGACGGTGGAGGATCTGGCTTTCCTGCTGCAGGCGATGGCCGGGCACGACGCCGCAGACCCCGCGAGCGCGCGCCATCCGGTGCCGGATTTCCACGCGGCCCTGGCGTCGGGTGTGCGCGGCCGCCGCATCGGCGTGGTTCGCCACTTCCACGAGCGGGACAACCCGGCCAGCCCCGCCACGCTGCGGGGCATCGAGGACGCGCTGGTGGTGCTGCGCGCGGCCGGCGCCACCGTTACCGACGTGACCCTGCCGCCGCTGGCTGAGTTTAACGCCACCGGCTGGGTGATCCTGATTGCCGAGGCCTTCGCCATTCACGAGGGCTGGATGCGCGGCAGCCCCGAGAAATACGGCGAGTTCATGCGCCACCGGCTGGCGCTGGGCGCCCTGGTCACCGGCGCCGACTACCTGCAGGCGCAGCGCCGCCGGCGCGACCTGATAAACCGTACCGTCGCCGCGACCGCTGGTGTGGATCTGCTGATCACCGCCTCCGCCGTGGGCGAGGCGCCGCCGATCCACGCGGTGGCCAAATGGGCCAGCCTGGACGCGCCCAATTTCACCATTCCCTTCAACGTCACGGGCTGGCCGGCGCTGAGCGTGTGCACCGGCTTCGGCGTGGGTGGGCTGCCGGTGTCGATGCAGATCGTGGGCAAGCCGTTCGACGATGCGGGGGTACTGGCGGCGGGACACGCCTTCGAACGGGCGACCGACTTCCGGGCGCGGCGGCCGCCGATCTGACGACGCGCGGCGGACCCGCAGCGCCAGTCTAGCCGCGGCACCGCGCACCGGCAGGCTGAGCGGAGCATCCCTGCCGCCCGGGCACTTACGCGGCGGCACGGGCGCGGCGGCGGAACCTGCGCCCCGCCGCCGCGCCTCATCCCCATCTCGGCGACGTCAGAAGATGAAGTCGCTCGCCACCAGTGGCGCGGTCACGCCGTACAGGATGATCTGGTCGGCGCCGTGCTGCACATGCACCTTGTCGGCGTAGTTGGTGACGGTGAGCTGGCCCACAGCCGTGATGCCGCTGCCCCGGAAGTCGAGCTGGTCGCCCTCGGCATGGCTGAAATCGGCGACTTCCGCCGTTCCCCAATGGGGGACGCCGAAGTGGAAATCATCCGCACCCCCATAGCCATAGATGATGCTGCCACCAGGCCCTGCGTTGAAGGTGTCGTCAAAGCCCGACCCCCAGAAGATCGTCTGCCCGGCGCCGGCCGTCAGCGTCGAGGCGGCTGTGGAGTTCGCCACCAGGTTAGTGCCGGTGGCATTGCCGGTTAGCGCCGTCGCAGTGGCGGTCAGATAGGCGACCTCGACATGGTCACCCACCGTCCAGCCATTCACCGTGACATAGGCGGTGTCGAGGCCCTCACCCAGATTCTCGAACACCTGGTCCGCCACGTTGCGGACGATGAATGAGTCGTGGCCGGCGCCGCCATACATCCTGGTCACGCCGCCGCCGGCGTAGAAGATGTCCTGGCCGGCGCCGCCCACGAAGGTGTCCGCGCCGCCATTGCCCCAGAAGACGTTGTCACCAAGCTGGGCCACGATGGTGGAGCCCGACGCATCGGCCACGACCTGCGCGCCGCTGCTGCCCAGCGTGACCGAGGTCACGCCGCCGAACAGCCGCACGATTTCAACATTGTCCGACACCGTCCATCCCGAGACGCCGACCCAGGCGGTATCGATGCCCTCGCCGGATTTTTCAACGATACTGTCGGCCGCGTTATTGACCACGAACTGGTCGTTGCCCGCGCCGCCCACCATGGCGGTGACGCCGCTGCCGGAACGGAGCACGTCGTCGCCAGCGCCGCCATCCAGCGTATCGGCGCCGGTGCCGCCCCACAGGTCGTCATTACCGCGGCCGCCGTACAGGGCCGAGGCCGTGGTCGCATTCGCCACCAGCACATTGTCCATCGCATTGCCTGTAAGGTCCGCGGCCTGGCCATAAAGGCGGCCATTCTCCACCTCTGGCGACAACGTCCAGCCATTTACCGCGACCCAGGCAGTGTCCTGGCCCTGGCCGGGCCGTTCGACGATCAGGTCATGGTTGTTGGTGACCTGGAACTGGTCGCCCGACGCGGTGCCGAACAGCACCGCACCTGGGCCGTCGGCCACGCCCGGCAGATGGACGTTCTGGTCGGTGAAGCTGATCCACTGGATATCCTTGAGGATCTGTGCGCCAGCGGGGGTCACCACCGTGAACGTGCCGTTGGCGTTCGGCGTGATCGTGGCCTGCGCCCGGGTCACGCCGAGCTGGACGACGTTATTGCCGTCACAGCCGATGACCTCGTTGGATCCTTCGGTGAGGCGGAATATATCGTTCCCTCGGCCGCCGACATAGGTGTCGTTGCCGGCGCCGTCGATGGACAGGTTGCCGCCGTCGCCGCCCAGCGCCAAGTCGTCGCCGGCATTGCCGAGGAAGGTGGTGAAGGCGTGTGTGCCGAGCGCGATGTCATCGCCCTGGCTGCCGGTGAAGCTGTCCTGTCCGGCCGTCAGGATCACCGGCGGCAACGCATCCAGATGCCCAAAGGCGCCGGGCATGGACGATTGGCCGGGGTGATAGTTGACCCCGTTCAGCGACCCGTTCTGCGGCTGGTAGCCATTCAGCACGATGGCTGAGTTCGGGCCGAAATACATCACGTACTGGCCATTGACCAAGCCGGTCGCGGTCGGCGCCGCATGGCCCCAGACCTCGATGGTGTCGCCGCGGCCAGGGTTGAAGTTCTCGATCCACTGCACCCCGTCGCCGACCTGGTAATGAACGGTGCTGAGGCCGGACAGCTTGAGGTGGTCGCCCACCGCGTAGGCGGTGATGGACGTCCCGTCGAAGCTGACGGTGCCTTGGTTGGGCCCGCCGACGAAGACGCCCTGGCCGTCCAGCGCGTCGTCGCCACGGCCGCCGATGATGATGGCGCGACCGGAGTTCGAGGTGATGATGTCGTTCTGCACCCCGCCCACCAGCAGGTCGTAGGGCCAGCAGGCGTGTCCGCCGCCCAGGCCCTGGAAGTTGTTGCTGCCCAGCCCCTGCATATTGTTGGGGCCGCAACCGCCGATGATGATGTCGCGGCCACCGGTGCCTTCCATGATGTTGGCGCCGCCGCCGCCCATCAGGATGGCGCCGGAGCTGCCGGACCCCTGTAGGTTATTGGCGCCGGTGCCGCCGATGAAATACACCGACCCGCCATTGCCCATCATGTTGTAGGAGCCCTTGCCGCCGATGGCATAGGCGCCGGCGTTGTTGAAATTGTAGCTGCCGCCGCCGTCGGGCAGGTGGATGGGTTGCAGCCCGGTCAGCCCCACGCCGGCGTAGTCCAACCCGGCATTGACCATCTTCACCTCACCGCCGCTGACGATGCTGAACACGTCAGTCAGGCCGTTCGGGTTCACGTCGCTATCACGTGGATTAAGCGTGCCCGCCACCTTGGGCTGGGTGAACACCGTGCCGTCAGGGTTGGTGAAGCGCTCCAGATACTGACCGGGCAGGACGGTGTTGAACTGGTAATTGCCGTTCACGTCGGTCAGCGTGGTGGCGACGAGCTGGCCCGCGGCGCTGATCAGCTCGACCTTGATACCCGCGAAGACGGCGTCGGGCAGCTTGTAGTTGCAGATGCCAGGCGGCAGGTCGAGGAAGACGTTGCCCGAGACTTTACCCGGGATCACCGGCGCCAGGACCTGGGTGTTCTCGGTGTTGGTGTTGTTGGCCGTATCCGGGTCGAAGGTGGACGAGGTGATCGTCGCGGTATTGGCGAGCGATCCGGCCAGGGTCGCGTTATCGACGCGAACGGTGACGGTATAGGTCTGGCTGGTGCCGGCGGCGAGGCTGCCGACGTTCCAGTTGACGGTGCTGCCGGTCAGCGTGCCGCCGCCGGTGGCGGAGACGAAGGTGACGCCGGCGGGCAGCGCGTCGGAGACGACGACGTTGGCGGCGGCGTCGGTGCCGGCGTTGGCGGCACGGATGGTGTAGGTGAAGGTGCTACCGGCATAGATCGTCGGGTCGGCGTCCTGCCCGGCGGTGACGCTGGCGGCATTGTCGGACTTGATGACCGAGAGGTCGGCGCGGGCAGGGATCACCGGCGACAGGATCGCGGTGTTTTCCGTGTTGGTGTTGTTGGCGGTGTCGGGGTCCTGTGTGAAGGCGGTGATCGACGCGGTGTTCGTCAGGATGGTGCCCGCGGTGGTGGCGGTGTTCACCCGCACGGTCACGGCAAGGTTGACAGTCTCCAGCGGGGAGACGCCGCCCAGCGACCAGGTGACGTTGCTCCCCGAAAGACTGCCACCGCCGGTGGCGGACAGGAACGTTACGCCTGCAGGCAGGGCGTCTGTCACGATCACGCCGTTGGCGACGGTATCGGTCGAGAGGTTCGCGGCCTTCAGGTAATAGGTGAAGGTGTCGCCCGGATAGAGCGTCGGGTCGGCGTCCTGGCCGGAGGTGACGCTGTCGGCGTTGTCTGACTTGATGATCGAGAGGTCGGCACTTGCATTGTAGAAATCCTGTGTTCGCAGGAGCGGCACGGTCTGGTTGCCGGTGGATATCGTGTCCCCTGCGGCGGTCACGGCGTTCAACAAGCCGGTTTGCACGTTGCCCGTGACGCCGCCTGGCGGCAGGACGTCCTTCAGCACGACCCAGATCTCGACAGTGACCCTGTCGCCACTATTCAGGCCGGAGAGGGTGATAGCGCCCTGGATCTGCTCATTGCTCGTGCCGGAGTTCGTAACTGCGGAGGTGAAGGCGCTTACGGTGGCGTTCAGGCCGGGATCGGTGAACACCGGGTCGCCCCGATCCACGAATGCGGCCAGTACCTTGTAGGCGGGATCGAAGCCGAAATCGCCGCCATTGGTCGTCTTCGTCAGCCAGTACGGATTGATCGTGATCGTGCCGTTTTCGGGCAGAGTACTGCCGCTGACCGTGACCGTCAGGAAGAAGGGAACGATCTGCCCCAGCTCCATCCCCTTGGGTGCCAGGGAGGATACCGAATCATTGGCACCTGCCGGCGTGGCGGATTCCGCGTTGGCCAGCGGGTCGGTCGCGAATCCAACCGGATAGCTACCGTGGGTGGCGAGGTATTCGGCCGGGGTCAGCTTGTCATAAGTCGGCGCCAACGGACCCTTGTTCAGTTCGGGGTCGGCTGCCGACCACCGGACCGTGTAGCTCCCGCCGCTCATGCTCCTGCTCCCAACTTGAGCGCATTCCCGCACAGCGTCTGCTCACCTGGCCTGGGACGAGCGGGGCTGAGGGCTGGGCCAGCCGACATGAGGGAGGCTTTTGAAAAACTGAGGGCGGGGGTCGTGGACATGGGGGCGCCTCTTCTTGTCTCGAAAAACAGCTCTTTGCCGATTTCGTGGGCACCAGTAACGGAAACGTGAATGCAATACGAGATTATAAACATCATACTGTATAAAATTTAATAAACTTGCTGGTTTTTCAAGACGCAATGATAAGAAAGTCAGCCTCTCTCAAGGGCTTGGCATCGTCTTTTTAATCGCTCTCTCCACGTGTAATTTTTGTAAGATTACGTTCGGCACCGCAGCAAAGCGGTCGCTGGACAAGGTGGCGCAAGGCTCCTTTGCTGATCCCATGGGTGGAGTGTGATGCGATGACGATCCGTACAGCGGTGGTCACAGGCGGGGCGCGCGGCTTGGGGCTGGCCATCGGTCAGGCCCTTTCCCAAGCTGGCCATCGCGTGGCGTTGTGGGACCTGGATGCGAATGCCCTGGCCAACGCCGCCGGTGAGATGGGCGCGCATGCCGAGACGATGGACGTCACCGATGCCGCGAGCGTAGCGGTGGCCCTGGCACGGACCGAGGCGGCTCTGGGCCCCCTGGGCATCCTGGTCGCCAACGCCGGCATCACCGGCCCCAATCACCTGGCCGAAGACTACCCGCTGGAGGATTGGCGGCGGGTGATCGACATTGACCTCACCGGCGTCTTCCTGTGCTGCCGGGCCGTGCTGCCGGGCATGCGGGCGCGCGACTGGGGGCGGATCGTCAACATCGCCTCGATCGCCGGCAAGGAGGGCAACCCCAACGCGGTGGCCTATTCCGCCGCCAAGGCCGGCGTCATCGCGCTGACCAAATCTATCGGTAAGGAGACCGCCTCGACCGGCATCCGGGTCAACTGCGTTACCCCGGCCGCGGTCGAGACCGAGCTATTCGCGCAGATGACGCCCGAGCAGATCGCCTGGATGAAGTCGAAAATCCCGATGGGCCGCTTCGGCCTGCCCGGGGAGGTTGCGGCGCTGGTCGCCTGGTTGGCATCGGATGCCTGCAGCTTCTCGACAGGCGCGGTGTTCGACTGTTCGGGCGGCCGGGCGACCTACTGAAGCCGACCTACTGAAGCAGGGCGCGCGCCGCCGCCGCATCGGCCGCGATCTGCGCCCGCAATGCGTCCAGCCCGGCGAAACGCTTTTCCTCGCGGATGAAGGAGATCAGCGCCACCGCCACCGACTGGCCGTAGAGGTCACCCGCGAAATCGAACAGATGCGCTTCAAGCCGCGACACCGGGTCCCCGCCCAAGGTCGGCCGCCGCCCCAGATTGGCGACACCTGGGACCACCTGGCCGGATTCCAGCCGCACCGCCACGGCATAGACGCCGCGCGCAGGCTCGATGTGGCGGCCTAGCGGCACGTTGGCGGTGGGAAAGCCCAGCGTGCGGCCGCGTGCGTCGCCATGCTGCACCGGCCCACGGATTTCGAACGGGCGGCCGAGCAGAACGGCTGCCCGTTCCGGGTAGCCGCCCTGCAACTCCCGGCGGATGCGCGTGCTGCTGATGGTGCCCTCCGCATCGGCCAGCGGCGGCACGACGGACAGCCCGATGCCCGCCGCCTCGCAGGCCTGTCGCAGCCAGGCGACGGTGCCGCCGCGGCGGTAGCCAAAGGCGAAATCCGGCCCGCATGCCAGGTGCCGGGCGCCGATTCCGGCGCGCAGGACATTCTCGAAGAAGGCCTCATGCGGCATGTGCGCCCAGGCAGCGTCGAATGGCAGCGCGTAGCACAGCGCCGCGCCGGCCGCCTGCAGGGCTTCCGCCTTGGCCGGCAGGAGGGTAAGACGGAAGGGTGGGTCGTCGGGGCGGAAATGTTCGCGCGGATGGGGCTCGAAGGTCAGTGCGGCCAGGGCCAGGTCGGGCCGCGCCTGATGCGCCGCGGCAAGCACCGCGCGGTGGCCCAGATGCACACCATCGAAATTACCCAGCGCCACGGTGGCGCCGCGGGCATCCGCCGGCCAGCGATCCGCGGCGAAGACCCTCACCGCGTCGCCCAGCGCGATTCCGGCGGCTGCCAGGCCGTCAGCGCGTCCAGCGCCGCATCGGGGCTGTGTGCACGGATGGCGATGTCGCGATGGGCGGTACGAAGGAACCCGCCCTGAACCATGCGCGCGGTCAGCGCGAAGAACGGGTCCCAGAAGCCATCTTCGTCCAGATAGGCGATGCCTTTGCGGTGGAAACCCAGCTGCGACCAGGACTGGATTTCCACCGCCTCCTCCAGCGTGCCAATGCCGCCGGGCAGGACGATGAAGCCGTCCGACCACTCATTCATCTGCGCCTTGCGGGTGTGCATGTCGGGCACGACGGACAGGCGGGTGATGCCGGTGTGCTGCAATTCCCGCTCCTGCAGCGCCTGGGGGATGACGCCGTAGACCTCGGCGCCGGCCCCGAGTGCGGCGTCCGCCACCACCCCCATCAACCCGGCGCGGCCACCGCCATAGACCAGCCGCAAGCCGCGCCGGCCCAGCGCCACGCCCGTGGCAGCGGCCAGCGCCGCATGCGCCGGATCGACGCCCGGCGATGCGCCGCAGAAGACACAGATCGACCTCACGCCCGTGACGGCACCATGACGGAGGCCTCGCCCTCGATCACCGTCTTGCCGGCCACGGTGCAGGTGGTGGACAGCGTGGCGCGTTTTTTCGCCGCATCCAGCGCGGTGATCTCGACCCGCGCCGTCACCGTGTCACCGATCTTCACCGGCGCGCGGAACTTCAGCGTCTGCGACAGGTAGATGGCGCCCTCGCCCGGCAGGCGGGTGCCCAGCACCGCCGAAATCAGCCCGGCCGAAAGCATGCCATGCGCGATCCGCTCCTTGAACATCGACGCCGCGGCAACCTCGGCATTGATATGCACCGGGTTGGTGTCGCCGCTGACGGCGGCGAACATCAGGATGTCCGCCTCGCCGATGGTCTTGCCGAACTGGGCCGACTGGCCGATTGTAAGCTCCTCGAAATACATGCGCCGCACCCCTGATATTCCGCGATTTCTTAGCCCAGAAGCTGGCGTTGGGAAACCGGCCGGGGCAACGTTGCGCCATCGCCGGCGTTGGTCATGCAACCAAAGGACTTCAGATGCATCGCAGTATTTTTGCCGCCTTTCTGTTGCTGGCGGGGCCGGCCTTGGCGCAGCCGGTGCGGCTGGATGCGGGCCGCCCAGACCAGGCGCCGCCGCCCGACTGGCGTGGCACCCTCTCCTTCGCCGTCGAGAACGACATGTTCTCCCGCAGCAACAGCGACCGGAACTACACCAACGGCGCGCAGGCCAGCTGGCGCAGCGCCAATGCCGATCTGCCGCGGCCGCTCGCCTGGCTCGACAACCGGCTGGACCGCTGGCTGGGGCCGGGCGATGTGCGCTGGGGCCTGTCGGTCGGCCAGACGATGTTCACACCCCGTGATACCCGCGCCCGAAATCCCGACCCGACTGACCGCCCCTATGCCGCGAACTTGTTCGCCGCCATCTCGCTCAGCCGTGCCAGCGAACGCACGCTGACGGTGATCGAGCTGCAGGGCGGCATGGTCGGCCCCTCCGCCTTCGGCCGCCAGGTGCAGAACAGCTTCCACCGGCTGATCGGCGTTGACCGCGCCTATGGCTGGAACCGCCAGCTGCGCGACGAGCCGGTGTTCAACCTGGTCGCGGAACGCAAATGGCGGATTGGGCTGGGCGCCATCGGCCCGCTGGAGTTCGAGGCGATGCCCAGCGTCACGCTCTCGCTGGGCAACGGCAACATCTATGGCGCGGTGGGCGGGCTGGTGCGGATGGGCCGCGGCCTGCAGGCCGATTTCGGCCCCGGCCGCATCCGCCCCGCCCTGTCCGGCAGCAACTACTTCCAGCCCGAGGCGAATCGCACCGGCAGCGAATGGGGCTGGTACGTCTTCGCCGGGCTGGAGGGCCGTGGCGTAGGGCGCGACATCGCGCTGGACGGTAACACCTGGCGCGACAGCCGGCGGGTCGACAGCAGGCCCTTCGTGGCCGACGCGCAGGCCGGCGCGGCGGTCTTCTGGCGGCACTACCGGCTGGCCTACACCCACGTCCTGCGTTCGGAGGAGTTCTACGGTCAGCGCGGCGGCGTGCAGCAATTCGGCAGCCTCAACCTGGCCTTCCGCTTCTAGCCGGTCGGTGGCGATGCGTGCCGCGCCTGCTGGACCAGCGCGGCGAGCGCTGCCAAGGATCAACCATGCCAATCACCGACATGCCCGATAGCGAAACCCTGCTGGCGGAACTCCGCCACTGGGTCGAGATGGAAACGCCCACCACCGACCCCGCCGCGGTGAACCGGCTGCTTGACGTGGCCGAGGCGGGGCTGCGCGCAGTTGGCGCCGACATCGAGCGGGTGGCGGGACGCGACGGTTTCGGCGACACGCTCATCGCGCGCGTCAACAGCGGCGCGGGGAATGCACCGGTGCTGGTCTCGGGCCATGTCGACACGGTGTGGGATCATGGCCACCTCGCTTCGGACATGCCGTTCCGGGTGGAGGGCGAGCGCGCCTATGGCCCGGGTATCTTCGACATGAAGGCCGGCAGCTTCCTGGCCTTTCACGCCGTGCGCACCATCCTGCGCAACGGGCTGTCCACCAACCGGCCGATCACGCTGCTGCTCACCCCCGACGAGGAGGTCGGCAGCCCGACCAGTCGCGCCATCATCGAGGCCGAAGCCGCGCGCGCCGCACCCGTGCTGATCCCCGACCCGGCCGGCGGGCCCGACGGCTGTTGCGTGACCGCGCGCAAGGGCGTGGGCCGCTTCTCGCTGCGGGTGCGGGGCCGCAGCGCCCATGCTGGCGGCAACTGGACCGAGGGGCGCAGCGCGGTGGTAAAGCTGGCGGAGAAGATCCTGGCGATCCACGCAATGACCGACCTGCCAAGGGGCGGGGCTGGCGGCGTCACCACCAATGTGGCGCCGATCTGGGGCGGCAGCCGCGCCAACGTCATCCCGCCC
>JACMRO010000022.1 GCA_014376425.1 Rubritepida sp. | reverse complement strand
TCGGGCTCCTCATGCCAGGAGAAGCCGCCATTGTTGCAGATGAAGAGTTTCCCTTCCGGCCCCAGCGCGATGCCGTTGGGGGCGCCGGCAATGGTGGCCAGCGTGGTCCTGGCGCCATCGGTGCCGATGCGGGTGATCCGCCCGGCCTCGATCTCGACCAGGATGACCGCGCCATCGGCCAGCGCCACCGGGCCCTCCGGGAAACGTAGCCCATTTGCCATTGTATGCATGATGATTCCTCCGTGCAGCCAGCTTGACTGCAAACCCCGCGACCCGAAAGCTACCTGCCCATGGACCCCGTTACCCTCGCCGTGCTCGACAACCGCCTGCGCGCCATCGTCGAGGAAATGGGCGAGGCGATGCTCCGAACGTCCTACAGCCAGATCCTCAATTCCTCGCGCGATTTCTCGGTGGCGTTGTGCGGTGCCGATGGTGGCCTGGTGGCCCAGGCCGACCATATCCCGGTGCATGTCGGCGCGCTGCCCTTCGCCGTGCGCGCGGTACTGGAACAGTTTCCCGACCCCCGCGATGGCGACATCTTTCTGCTGAACGACCCTTACAACGGCGGATCGCACCTGCCCGATCTGACGATCATCCTGCCGGTCTTCGCGGATGGGCGGCGCTGTTTCTTCGCCGTCGTCCGCGCGCATGTGCCCGATATCGGCGGCTCCACCCATGGCGGCTACAACCCGGGCGCCACCGACATCTGGTCCGAGGGGGTGCGCCTGCCGCCGATCCGCCTGGGGGAAGCCAATGGGCGTGAAACTGGGCTGCGCGACGACCTGCTGCGGATGATCTGCGCCAATACCCGCGTGCCGCGCGACGTGCGGGGCGACCTGATGGCCATGGTGGGCGCGGCGCGGGTGGGTGCCGCGCGGGTCTCGGCCTTACTGGCGCAGCACGGGCGCGACGGCCTGATGGCGGCCGTGGCGGCGATCCTCGACCTGTCCGAGGCCCATGCGCGACGCATCGTCGCCGCCTGGCCCGACGGCACCTGGCATGGCGAGGCAATCCTCGACGATGACGGCCATGGCCGGCAGGACATCGCCATCCGCGCGACCTGCACGAAGACGGGCGACGCGCTGCATGTCGACCTGACCGCCTCCGACGACGAGGCGACGGGCTTCGTCAACTCCTCCTACCCCAATATGCGCTCGGCGGTGGCGATGGCCTTCGCCTATCTGCTCGACGCCGATGTCTCGAAGAATGACGGCGCCTTCCGGCCGCTCAGCGTCACCGCGCGGGAGGGCAGCATCGTCTGGGCGCATGAGGGCCGGCCGGTGACGCTGTGCACCAGCCATCCCGGCAACGAGATCGTCGAGGCCATCATCCGCGCCATGGCCGGCTGCTGCCCCGACCGGGCGATGGGCGGCTGGGGCCGGCGCTTTCGCGCCGCGATCGCGGGGCGGGCGCCCAATGGGGAGAAAGGGGGCGGCAAGCCCTTCGTCTGGCACCTGTTCCACGCCCGCCCCGGCGGCGGCGCCAGCGCGGCCGGCGATGGCTGGAACGCGGTCGGCGAATGGCACAGCGCCGGCGGGCTGAAATTCGGCAGCGTCGAGCAGGCGGAGGCACGCTTCCCGCTGTTGTTCGAGAGCCATGAGTTCCGCGCCGGTTCGGGCGGCGCCGGCCAGTTCCGTGGTGGCACCGGCGCCACCCTGCGGTTGCGGGTGGAGTGCGAGGGCCAGGCCCGCGCCAACACCGCGGGAGACGGGGCGCGGCATGGCTCCGCCGGGATGAACGGCGGGGCCGACAGCGCGCCGCATCATTACGTGCTGCTGGGTGCCGATGGCAGCGAACGCGTGCTGCGCACCAAGGAGGTTGGCGTGCCGATCAATCCGGGCGACGTGCTGTACCTGCAATCCGCCGGCGGCGGCGGCTGGGGCGATCCGGCGAAGCGCAACCCCGCGGCCGCGGCCAGCGATGCCGCCGAAGGCTTCATCTGATGTGGCGTATCGGCATCGACGTCGGCGGCACCTTCACCGACGTTGTGGGCATCGCCCCTGACGGCACCGGCTTCCTGGCC
>JACMRO010000274.1 GCA_014376425.1 Rubritepida sp. | reverse complement strand
GCCGGACCGACGTGCCGCGCATCGTCGACTGGTATATGGAAGGGAAGATCAGCATCGATCCGCTCATCACCCACCGCCTTTCGCTCGATGACATCAATCACGGTTTTGATCTCATGCATGAAGGCACGAGCATCCGTTCGGTGGTGGTTTACTGATGCTCATCTCGCGCCGCTTTGTCCTCGCCAGCAGCCTCGCCGCTCCGGCCCTCGCACAGGTTGCGCCGTTGCGCCTCATTGTGCCGGCGCCACCTGGCGGCAGCACGGACATCCTCGCTCGCTCACTGGCGGAACGTGCCAGCATGGCGCTGAACCAGGCCATCACCGTCGACAATCGGGGCGGGGCGGGTGGCATCATCGGGACCGAGGCCGCGTCCCGCGCCTCGCCAGATGGCAACACGCTCATCCTTGGGCACAACCAGACGCACGCATCGAATCAGTGGATGGCACGCAACCTGCCCTACCATGTCATCGACAGCTTCGTGCCTGTCGCTCGCCTGGCCAGCGTTCATCATGCGACCGTGGTGCCGGCCACATCCCGCGCCTCGACGATGGCAGAGTTGACCAACATGGGCCGTGGCGGCGGCCGGGTGTCCTATGCCTCGTCGCAGGCCGGCAGCGCCAGCCATGTGATCGCGGAGACGTTTGTGCGGCGCGCAGGCATGGAGGCCACGCATATCCCCTATCGTGGCGGTGGTCCCGCCACGACGGACACGGTGGCCGGCGTGGTCGATTTCTTCGTCTCCACCTGGCCGCAGGTGATCGGACTGGTGAGGGAGGGCCGGCTGCGGGCCCTGTCCATCGGATCGACCACCCGTATCGAGGGGTTTACGACCCTGCCGACGGTGGCCGAGGCAGGGGTGCCTTACATGGCTGTCGATGCCTGGTTCGGCCTGTTTGCGCCACGGGGCACGCCCGACCAGATCGTGCGGCGGCTGTCTGACGCATTCCTGGGCGCACTCGCCGACGCAGACGGGATCCGTCGTGTCGAAGCCGCGGGCTCCAATCGCGCGGCCATGGCGCCCGCCGATTTCGCCGCTTTCCAGCGGATGGAGGTGGCCCGCTGGCAGGAAATGGCGCAGTTGACCGGGATCATGATGGACCCTTGAGGGCTTTGCTTGTGGGGGTACTTTTATACCAGTGCGTTCGTCCCTGGATATCGGACCCCAACGCCATACTGCGCGACGCCCGCGTCGGGTCAGGACACCGAAATGTTGAACTGGCGGGCCACCGCGGTCCATTCGGCGATCTCCCGCCGGATGATGGCGGTGAACGCGTCTCCGGTCGGGGCCGGGTTGCGCGGCATCGTCTGAAGGTCCTCGAAGCGGGCCGCGAGGGCGGATTGCTTGAGGATCTCCGGCACCAGGATGGTTAGCCGCTCGACAATGGGAGCGGGCAGATTTTTCGGTCCTGAAAGACCGAGCCACTGGCCGGAGGTCAGCTGAGGGAAGCCCTGCTCGGCGAAGGTAGGAATGTTGGGAAAGGCGGGCAGGCGGGCGGCCGCCGAGATGCCGAGACAGCGCAGCATGCCATCGCGCAACATCGCCACATTGGTGGTGGTCGGGTCGATGAAGCTCTCGATCGACCCTGCCAGCAAGTCCTGCAGAGCCGGCGCACTGCCGCGATAAGGCACGTGGTCGAGATTGGGAGCCCGAGCCTCGCCGGACAGCATCGCGCCCAGCAGGTGCGGCGCCGAACCAATACCGGAAGAACCGAAACGAACGGGGCGGGTTCGCGCAGCCGTAAGATATTCCTGCAGCGTTCGATAGGGGCTGTCCGCCTTCACGAGAAGCACGTTCGAAGCTTCGACGAGTTGGACCATGTGGGTGAAGTCCGATACGGGATCGAAGGGCAAATTCGGCATGGTGGCGGTGGAAAACACATGCACCGAGGCGTGGCTGACGAGCAGCGTGTACCCATCCGCCGGCGCCTTTGCCACGAAGTCTGTCCCTATCACGCCACCCGCTCCGGCGCGGTTCTCGACCAGGACGGTCTGCCCCAGTGCCTGGCTCAAGGCCGGCGCCATGAGCCGCGAAATGGTGTCCACCAATCCACCGGGCGGGAACTGGGCGATAAGTCGGATGGACCCCCGGCTGGGCCAGGCTCCGGACTGGGCGAAGGCTGGCGTTGCGAGTGTGGTGACCGTAGCGGCAAGAAATTGGCGGCGGTTCATCACTGCATCCCCGTTTGGCTGTCGGGATGCCCGTTGCCCCGGATTGAGGCATGAGCGGCCGGGCGCTCCCGGTCTTCCCGTATCGGCTAAGGGTTAAGCAATGTTCGTGCCAGCAGCTTCAGCCCGGGTTGACCGCCTGGATGGGCTCGCCCCGCTTCTCGATCTCGATGCCCGCATCCAGCAGAAGATCTTCACGATACCGGGCGGCGAGGAGCTGCACACCGACAGGCACCCTACCGAGCAGACCGGTTGTGACCGTCAACCCTGGAAGCCCGAGCAGCGGCAGGCCCACCTGCGTCAGCTGCGCTTCCAGAATACGCTTGAAAGCCTCGGGGCCCTCGGCATCGAGCTGATCCGGAAAGGGCAGCTCGCCCGATACCGGGCAAAGCACCAGCGGGTATTTTTCGAAGAAAAGGAGCCAGGCGCGTAGAAAACCTGCTCTGGCCGTCAGGGCATCCTGGTAGCCGTTGAGATCGGCCTGCGGACAGATACTGGACATGTGTCGATAGATGGCCAGCGATGTGGCTTCACCCTCCTGCTCCGCCGCCCGCATGCCGCCGCGCGGCAGGCTGGCCAGCCATAGCTGCGACTGCAGCAGTGCCGGCCCACGCAATGGCGGCAGCTCATCCAACTCAACGACCGTGAAACCGGCATCCTGCAGCCGTCGCGCGGCATCCCGCAGCGCGGTTTCGACCTGAGCGACGACGGGCATGCCTTCCGGCCGGATGCACAGCGCGACGCGCCGGGCCATAGCAGGACCCGTCAGGGGGGCGGGCACATGCCAAGGGTCGCGGGCGTCAGGCACCGCCATCGCTTCCAGGCCGAGGCGGAGATCGGCGATACTGCGCGCGAGCGGGCCACTGACTGCCATGAGTTGGGCACCAATATCGCGCTCGGGCAGCGATCCGTTCCACGCGGATACGCGGCCAAGCGTGGGCCGCAACCCGTGAATCCCGCATGCATAGGCAGGGTAGCGGACCGAGCCGCCGATGTCGGTTCCATGTCCGATCGCACCGATCCCCGCCGCAGTGGCCGCCGCGGCGCCGCCTGAAGAGCCCCCGGGGGTGATTGAGGGATCGTGCGGGTTTCTGGTGTGGCCATGCAGGTT
>JACMRO010000273.1 GCA_014376425.1 Rubritepida sp. | reverse complement strand
GCTTCAAGACCCACCCGGCGGTGCGCCCGATGCTGGATGGGGGCAAGCGCATCAGCTACGGCGCGCGGGCACTGAACGAAGGCGGCTTCCAGTCGATCCCCAAGCTGATCTTTCCCGGCGGCGCGCTGATCGGCGACACGGGGGGTTTCTTGAACGTGCCGAAGATCAAGGGCACCCACACCGCGATGAAAAGCGGCATGGTGGCGGCGGAGGCGATCTTCGAAGCGCTGGAGACGCGGCCCGCCTTGCTGGAGGGCTACCCGGAGAAGCTGCAGGCGAGCTGGCTGTGGGACGAGCTGAAGGGGGTGCGCAACATTCGCTCGGGCTTTGCCAAGTTTGGCATGTGGGGCGGGCTGGTGAATGCGGCGCTGGACACCTACCTGCTGCGCGGCAAGGCGCCTTGGACGATGGGCCACCACCGTGACCACGAGACGCTGATGCTGGCCAAGGACGCGCCGAAGATTGAGTACCCAAAGCCCGACGGCATCCTGACCTTCGACCTGCTGTCGAGCGTGTTCATCAGCAACGCCAACCACGAGGAAGACCAGCCGGCGCATCTGAAGCTGCGCGACCCGGGCCGCTGGCTGGCGGAGAATTTCGAGAAATACGCCTCGCCTGAGAGCCGGTATTGCCCGGCTGGGGTGTATGAGGCGGTGGAGGACGGCACCGGTGGCCACCGCCTGCAGATCAACGCGCAGAACTGCGTGCACTGCAAGACGTGTGACATCAAGGATCCGACGCAGAATATCGACTGGTGCACGCCGGAGGGAGGAGGGGGGCCAAACTATATCGGGGGGATGTAGGCGATGGACGACAACATCTGGAAGGGAGACGCTGCGTCGGCCCCACTTCGCGCGTTTCTGACGCGCAAAGGCGCCTCCCCACAATGTCCTTCTTGTAGCCAGGAAAGCTGGAATTTCGTGACCGTGGATGGCCACACGGCAGCCGTACCCCTCATTCAGGACAATGGAGGCTGGGTTTCCCCGCCAGCGCGAATTCCGGTCTATGTCCTGATCTGCGGAAACTGCGCCTTTGTTCGGCAGCACGCGAAGATCGATGTGGACCAAGCTTCGTGAGTGGGGTGGTCAACAGCCAAGGGTTCAAGGTGATCCAAGGTGGTGCCACCGGCGATTCGCCCTCAGCAATCTATCAATCTGAGGGTGGTCCACCGTATGATGGGGATATGGAACAGCGTGTCGCCCTTCTTGAAAGCGGCTTCGAAGAGCTACGGAAAGCGGTTAACCGCATCGAAGCGTCACAGGCCGAATTCGGTAAGGACCTTCGCGACTTTCGGCGGGAGGTAAAGGAGGTCGAACTTCCAGCCATCCGCGCGCAGCTCGCAGGCCTCGATGCCAGCCTGCGGGAGAAGCCGGCCGGCAAGGAGTTTCTCGCGCTCGCGCAGAGCATGAATGGAACTCTCTACAAGGCGTTTGGGCTGGCGATGACCTTATTGGTGGCCGGTGCTGGGGCCGTTGTTTGGCTGCACCGCCAAGGGCTTTGGTAGCCGGTTCGCAAAACGTGCCCCTCCTCCGCATCCTCCGCCACGGCGTCCTCGCTTCCACCGGCTGGCTCGCCCTGGCCGCGCTGCTCTGGCAGCACCACGGCTTCCTCTGGGCGCTACTGGCGGTGCTGACCTGGGTGGGGCTGCTGCGGATGTTCCAGCGTGCCGTGCTGGCGCATGCCCAGGCGTTGGCCCAACCGTGAATGAAGAGCTGATCGCGGCGGCCCGGGCGCTCGATGCCGCGGGTTTCATGCCCAACAAGTCGGGCAATCTCTCGCGGCGCACGGCGCGCGGGTTCGTCATCACCCCTTCAGGCCTGCCCTATGCGGGGCTGACGGCTGACGATCTGGTGGAGGTCGCGCTCGATGGCACCACCGTCGCCGGGCAATGCCGCCCCTCCAGCGAGTGGCGGTTACATGCCGACATCTACGCCGCGCGCGGCGATGCGCAGGCAATCGTCCATACCCACAGCCCGCACGCCACCGCCCTGTCCTGCGCCCGCCGGCCGATCCCGGCGCTGCACTACATGGTCGCCATGGCGGGCGGAACGGACATCGCCTGCGCGGCCTACGCCACCTTCGGCACGGCCGGGCTTGCCACGGCCGCGGTCGGCGCGCTGGCCGGGCGGCGCGCCTGCCTGCTGGCCAATCACGGCGTGGTGGCGTTGGGCGCAACCCTGGCGGGGGCAGATGCGCTGGCGCGGGAGGTCGAAAACCTGGCCCGGCAATACCTTCTTCTCCTGGCCGCGGGGTTGCCGCCGGTTTTGCTGGACGGGCCAGAGATGGCCGCGGTGACAGCGCAGTTCCGTGGGTACGGTCGGCCAGCCTGAGCGTGCTTTCCAGGCCACAGCTACCCCTTTGCTGTGCCCGGCAAGCCACAGCTGCTGGTGGCTGGGCCAGGGCCGTTTATATCTGGCGCCAATGACCCCCCACTCCCCCTCGCTGCGCTTGGCTATGCTGGCCGCGGCAGTGCTGTTCGGTGGCGGCGCCGCCAGCGCGCCGGCCAGCGAAGTGGCGCCGCGCACGCCACGCGGCAGTCAGCTGCAGGCGACCGGCAGCGCCCGCCCCTTCCTGGCCGGCCGCCTCGCCGCCACCGAGGCCGATACCGGCCTGGCCGCCGATTATCTGCTGACCGCGCTACGGCTCGACCCCGACAATGTCGAGATCCTCAACCAGGCCTTCGTGGCCGCCGTGCTGGACGGCCGCGCCGATGCGCTGCGCCTCGCCCGCCGCCTGCCCGACAACCCGGTGGCGGGGCTGCTGCTGCTGGGCAGTGAAGGGCTGGCGGGGCGGTGGGACCGCGCCGAGGCCCGCGCCCGCGCCCAGCCCCGCCAGGGCGCCACCGCGCCCCTGATCCCGGCCCTGACCGCCTGGACCCAGGCCGGTCGTAACCAGACCGACCAGGCCCTGGCCACCTTGCGGCCGCAGATCGAACAGGGGCGATTTCGGGCGCTGAACGCGCTGCATGGCGCGCTGATCGCCGAACAGGCGGGACGGATGCGCGAGGCCGAGCGGCTGGTGCGCATCGCCGTCGCCGACCAGCCCGACCCGACCTTGCGGCTGGCCATCATCGGCGCCGGCATCCTCAACCGCGCCGGCCGGACCGCCGACGCCAACCGGCTGCTCGACCAGGTGGCCGGCAATGGCGACGAGGTGTCGCTGGCGGCCAGCGAGCCGATGCGGGCCACCATCCTGGCCAGCCGTGCCGTCAATTCGCCGATCGAGGGCGTGGCCGAGGCCTATGTGGCACTCGCCGGGGCGCTGCGGGCGCAAGGCGGCACAGAGCCCGCGATGATCCTGTCGCGCCTGGCGCTGCGGCTGCGGCCGGGGTTTGGCCCGTCGCTGCTGCTGATCAGCGATGCGCTGACCGAGGAGGGGCGCCACGAACCGGCCCTGGACATGCTGGGCCAGATCCGCGCCGATGACCCGCTGCATGGCGTGGCAGCGCTGCGCCGCGCCGGTCTGCTCGACCTGCTGGACCGGCCCGACGAAGCGATCGCCCTGCTGCAGGAACAGGCGGCGCGTTTCAGCGCCATGCCGCAGCCGCTGGTGCGGCTGGGCGACATTCTGCGCCGCCGCAATCGCTTCCCCGAAGCAGCGGCGGCCTACGACCAGGCGCTGGGCCGGGTCGCCACCCCCGGCGAGCGCGACTGGCCGCTATTTTATGCCCGCGGCATCTCGCGCGAGAGGACCGGCGACTGGCCGGCCGCCGAGGCTGACTTGCAGCGCGCGCTGCAACTGGCGCCGGAGCAGCCCTACGTCCTGAACTACCTGGGCTACAGCTGGGCCGATCAGGGGCTGAACCTGGATCAGGCGCGGGCCATGCTGGTCCGCGCCGTGGAGCTGCGGCCGCAGGACGGCAACATCGCCGACAGCCTGGGTTGGGCGTTGTTCCGGCTGGGCGACCTGCCCGGCGCGTTGGAATGGCTGGAAAAGGCGGTCGAGCTGGAGCCGCGCAACGCCACCATCACCGACCATCTGGGCGACGCCTACTGGGTGGCCGGACGGCCGCGCGAGGCGGAGTTCCAGTGGCGCCGGGCGCTGACCATGGAGCTTGAGCCGGGCGAGGGCGCGCGCATCGAGGCCAAGCTGCTGGGCGGCCTGCCGGTGAACGCGGTACCGGCGGCGCTGCGGCCCTGATGCACGAGGCGGCGCCAGCCAAGGTCAACCTCTACCTGCATGTGCTTGGCCGCCGCGGCGACGGCTACCATCTGCTCGACAGCCTGGCGGTGTTCGGCCCGGCGATGGACCAGTTGACGCTGGTCGATTCGCAGGCCCCGCTGGCGCTGGAAGTGGCCGGCGCCTTCGCAGCGGGGCTGCAGGGCGAGGCCGACAATTTGGCGCTCCGCGCGGCCCGCGCGCTGGCCGCGGCGGCGGGGGTCGCGCCACGCGGCGCGCTGCTGCTCGACAAGAGGCTGCCGGTGGCCTCGGGCATCGGCGGCGGCTCGGCCGATGCGGCCGCCGCGCTGCGGCTGCTCAACCGCGCCTGGGGGCTGGGCTGGACGCCCGGGCAGCTGTTGCCAGTGGGCGCTGCGCTGGGCGCCGATGTCCCGGTCTGCATCGAAAGCCTGGCGGCGCGCATGGGCGGCGTGGGTAACGTGATCGCGCCCGCGCCGCGCCTGCCGCCGGTGTGGCTGCTGCTGGTCAATCCCGGTGTGGCGCTGGCCACGCCGGCGGTGTTCGCCGCCCGCAGCGGTGATTTCTCGCCACCCGCGCAGCTGCCGGATAGCTGGCCCGACGCGGCCGCGATGGCCACTGACCTGCGTGCCTGCGGTAACGACCTGGAGCGCGCCGCGGCCAGCCTGTGCCCCCCCATCGCCGGCGTGCTGGCGGCTATCGCCGGCCAGCCCGGCTGCCTGCTGGCGCGCATGAGCGGCTCCGGCGCCACCTGTTTTGGGCTGTTCGCGCGGTTGGCGCATGCCCAGGCGGCGGCGGCGGCGATGCCGGCGGCCTGGTGGGCCAGCGCCGGGCCCCTTTACGAAGCCCGCGCCTGATGGCACTTGCGCTAGCCGGATGAGTTGTCGCCAAGCGGTAAGGCAGGGGTTTTTGGTACCGCCATTCCCAGGTTCGAATCCTGGCACCCCAACCAGCCAGTCGCCCGGTCGCAGACCCTTTCGAGGGGCGGCACCCCTGGGCGCGAAACCCCCGGGTTTCCGGCCTGACACGGGAGGGCATCGCGTGAGCCGTACCTGGGAGACGGCGATGGGCCCAATTCCGCCTGCCGAATGGCGGTCCTGTCTCCTTGGGCTATTTCGGCAGTACGGATTGGTAGAGATCGACCGAGGCAGGGGTATCGGATCGGCACAGTCCCGAACCGCTGCAACAACATTTCCTTGGAGCCGTGTTCGGAGGGAGGCGATCCAGTCCGGCAATCGTTGGCTGACGCCCAGCCCGTTTAGGCGAAGCCGAGCGCTGTACGCTGCTCCTGCCAGTCGGTGGGTTTGCGGGTATCCCGCATCAGAGCCGAAGCAGTGACGCCGGCAGGCTGCCGGCCAGCGAGAATTGCCTCGACGATGTCCGGCGCCAGCCAGGCGAGCCGGACCAACCTGGTCACGTAGGATTGGGAGATGCCCTGCCCCTCGGCAAAGGCCGTCAGGCTCGGTGCGGTGCTCGACGCCAGAGCCTCGCGCAGGGCCCAGGCTTTCGCCATCAAGCGAACCAAAGATGGGTCCGACCGATCGGCTGCGATGGTCGAACCGACCAGCAGCGCCATCTCCCGTCCTGCACGACGTAGCGCCACAGGTTCGGCGATGGTAATCAGATGCTCGTCACCATGCCCCTCACCATTGTTACTAGCCGTGAGACCCTGGCCGGCGAGCATCGCGAGCAGGGGGTGCGCTGAGAGGCGGATGGCGATCTCGTGTCGTTGCACAATGATCTGGGCCTTCAGCGTCAGCAGAACGTTGCGTTGCTCGGCCTGACACTGTTGATGCCAGCGGCTCCCCAGCCCCTGCGCGGCAGCCAGGATCCTCCGCTGCTCCGCCCCGTCCGCCGGCAGCATCCCCGAGGAACGCACTGCCTGGAGGAGGCCCGGGCCATCGGCGAACAGTCGGGCAACCCGCTCGACGACAACCCTTTCAAGCGGGGCCGCCGGCACGCGGAGCCCATCGGCATGTTCATCGCGCGTGCCGGTGATCAGTTGGCTCGAGACATAGTAGCGATACCGCCGACCGGCCTTGGTGGCATGTGTGGCACTCATCGGCTCTCCGACTAGGTCAGTGAGCATCCCCGCCAGCAGGCTGGGATAATGCGAATTGGTGCCTGATCGCCGATCGGTGCGCGCCTCTGCAAGACGCTGCTGCACGGCCGTCCAAAGATCAGCATCAACGATTGCCGCGTGCTCACCGGGATAGACGTTGCCCCGATGAGCGATATCGCCGCGATAAATACGGTTCTGCAGCAGATGGAAGAGCGCACCCCGGCCCATCAAATCTTTGCCTTTCCCTTTGATCCCTTCAGCGGCGAGCTGCTGCTGGACCAGGCGCACGGTGCCGAGATCCAGGTAGGCTTGGTATATGCGCCGGATGAGGCTCGCCTGCTCGGCATGGATGATGAGCTTGCGATCGCGAACCTCGTAGCCGAGCGGCACCGACCCGCCCATCCACATGCCCTTGCGTTTGGAGGCCGCGATCTTGTCGCGGATGCGCTCGCCCGTGACCTCGCGCTCAAACTGCGCAAAGGATAATAGCATGTTCAGCGTTAGCCGGCCCATGCTCGTCGTTGTGTTGAAGTGCTGGGTCACCGACACGAAGGATGCACCGTGAGCGTCGAACACTTCGACGATCTTGGCAAAGTCAGAGAGCGATCGCGTGAGGCGATCGACTTTGTAGACTACTACCAGGTCGACCCGCCCTGACGTCACATCCGCCAGAAGACGCTGCATGGCTGGGCGGTGGAGGGTGCCGCCCGAGATCCCACCATCGTCGTAGCGGGCGGAAAGCAACGTCCATCCTTCGTGGCGTTGGCTGCGGATATAGGCTTCGCACGCCTCGCGCTGGGCATCGAGGGAGTTAAACTCCTGCTCCAGCCCTTCCTCAGATGATTTGCGAGTGTAGATGGCGCAACGCAGACCGGAGCGGGCGAGGGGCTGGCTGGAGCTCCGGCGGCTACGCATCTCGAGTTGCATCCCGAGTGAGACGCGAGGCGGGCGATGCCCCTCTCCTCCGCAACCCGAAGAACCGCGGGCCAGACCAATGGGCGCCCGTGATATGCCGCGCGACGTCCGAAAGCGATGAGAAATGCTGGCCCGACATCTCGAAGCCGTCCTCCAAAGCCAGCACGGTGTAGGTCCTGCCGCGCCATTCACGCAGCAAGGTCGAGCCAGGCTTGATGCGCTGCGCCGGGGTGCGCGACCGCGCCGTCTGCGCTGCGACGGCACTTGCGAGAGCAGCTAGGCGCTGCTGAACACGAATGCTGAGCCCGCCCTGTCGATCCACCTGCTGGCGGTAGGCGATGTCCCGCCGAAGGAAATCAGGACTGAGTGCAGCAGACGCCTCCATGAGGTGGAGGCGCTGCCAGGCTTCACGCAGCGCCATGGGGCCAGGTTTGGCGGCATCATCGGACCAACCCGACTGGCGGAGCAGGTCGGCACCTGCTCCGCGTCGTCCCGCCATCTCCGTCTCCTCAGCTCGCCACCACCCGTCGATAAGCCTTGCGCCCGTCGTGCTCGATCAGGTGGATGGGAAAACCGCGATGGCGCAGCCCGGTGACGGCAGCGCGTGCCGTGTGGGGCAGCCAGTTGGTGAGCGTGGTGATCTCGGTGAGGGTTGCGCCCGTCTCGGCGGAGATCGCCTGCAGAACCTCGCCGAGCTTGCCGGTTGGGGACCGAATGACCGGCTCCTCACCGCTCACTGCGGAGGATGTGGTCTCGCTGTTCGCGGAAGCCGCAGCCTCCTTTGGATCGGCGCTGCTGCCCGAAGCCGCCAAGTCGCTATCGGGAATTCCGGCTGCGGCGAGCCCGGCGGTGGTCAGCCGCAGGGCGCAATGATGGTCCGCCTCGATGGTGCGCCAGGCGAGGCTCGCGTCGTCGATTGGTAATTCCTCGACAAGATTCGTTTTGACGAGGGCGGCGAGCGGGTTGCGCTGAGCGCCACCGCGAACCCGCGGCTTGGCCGGCAGCGGGAGGATGAGATGATCAGGGCGTTGCGCGGCGGTGGTGAGCACCAGCAGCTGTGCGACGGTGAGGGTCTTGGGATTGGACATTGGATGATCTCCGGTTTGGAGCGCTGCCCCATGCTGCGCCCCCAACCACCGAAGGCCCGGAGATAGGGCATGGCGTCGCCGGGGTCCCGCCCCGCTCCGCGCCACGGCACCAATGCTTCCCGTCGCGCAGAAGTCGAGCAGAAAGTCGCTATCAATTCCACTTGGCTATCGATGTTGATGGCCTCGAGGCTGTCGTTTCGAATCCCTTTACCTGCTCCAGTCGGTTTCCCAACCTTACATTTCACCTATCTCGACGGCGCCGTGAACCGCAGGTTTCCTGGGGTTTTGCCGCGGCGGCTTGGGGGTTGGAGGACGCAACGACCCCGGAATTCGCTCTCCGCAGGCCCGAAAATCTCCG
>JACMRO010000021.1 GCA_014376425.1 Rubritepida sp. | reverse complement strand
GGGGTGTTCGAGGAGTTCAACGGTTTTACCGGCGCCAAGCCCGCGGTGACGCCGGCGCCGTTCCCGCGCATTCCCTATGATGAGGCGATGCTGGAATTCGGGTCCGACAAGCCGGATCTGCGCAACCCGATCCGCATCGCCGACGTGACGCCGCTGTTCGATGGCGGCGCCTTCGGGCTGTTCGCCCGCGTGGTGGCCGGCGGTGGCGTGGTGCGCGCCATCCCCGCCCCAGGTGCGGCCAGCCGGCCACGCAGCTTCTTCGACAGCCAGAATGAATGGGCGCGCGCCGAGGGCGCCGGCGGCCTGGGCTACATCGCCATCCAGAACGGTGAGCCAATCGGCCCGATCGCCAAGAACCTGGAACGCTTCCGCGTCGACTGCATCATCGAAAAATGCGGGTTGCAGGATGGCGACGCCGTGTTCTTCTCCGCCGGTCGCGAACTCGACGCCGCCAAGTTGGCCGGCAAGGCGCGCAACCGCATTGGCCAGGAGCTAGGGCTGTACGAACAGAACGCCTACCGCTTCTGCTGGGTCACCGACTTCCCGATGTACGAGCTGAACGAGGAGTCGGGGATGATCGACTTCAGCCATAACCCCTTCTCGATGCCGCAGGGCGAGCTGGAGGCGCTGAACAGCCAGGACCCGCTGACCATCAAGGCCTACCAATACGACATCATCTGCAACGGCATCGAGCTATCCTCCGGCGCCATCCGCAACCATCGCCCCGACATCATGCTGCGCGCCTTCGAGATTGCGGGTTACGGCGCCGATGTGGTGGAGGCGCGGTTTGGCGGCATGCTCAACGCCTTCCGTTACGGCGCGCCGCCCCATGGGGGATCAGCGCCCGGCATCGACCGCATCGTCATGCTGCTGGCCGATGAGCCGAACATCCGCGAGGTCATCCTGTTCCCGATGAACCAGCAGGCGGAGGACCTGATGATGGGGGCGCCGGCACCGGTGGATGCGGCGCGTCTGAAGGAATTGTCCCTCAAACTGGACCTCGCCCCGCCCAAGGCGGGTGCAAGCGCGCCCAAGGCGTCCTAAATGCCCGGCATGAAACACGCCCTGATGGCTGCCGTGCTGGCAGTCGCGCCCGTCCTTGCGTTCGCGACCCCCGTGGAGGGCGCCGGCGACATGGTGGCGCACCGCGCCGCCTACCGGCTGACCCTGGACCGGGCGCGCGACAGCGCCGGCGTGGAGAATGCCGAGGGCGCCATGCTGTTCGAGGTTCAGGACGCCTGCGAGGCCTGGGTGACCCGTCAGCGCTTCACCCTGGTGGTGCGCGACCGCGACGGCAATTCGATCGAGACGACCAGCGACTATTCTACACTTGAGGCCAAGGACGGCCGCTCGTTACGTTTTTCGTTGACCCAGATCACCGAGGGCGCGGTGACCAGCCGCGTCCCCGGCGAGGCCACGATGGCCGAAGCGGGCGGCCGTGTGGTCTTCGCCGACCCGACGCCCAACGAGATGACCCTGCCGCCGGGCACGATGTTCCCCATGGCGCACACCATCCGCGCCCTGGCCACGGCGCGGGCTGGGCAGCGCCTGCTGGTGGCGCCGCTGCTGGACGGCACGACGGCGGAAGGGCCGCAGGATACCACGACGATCATGATCGGCGGCTGGTCCGAACCGACCGAGAATGCGCGCTTTCCGGCGCTGTCGCCGCTGGCCAGCGCGCGGATGCGAATTGCCTTCTTCGACGCGGGGCAGCAGGGCGGCGCTAGTACCCCAGGGTATGAAGTGTCCCTCCGCTACTTCGCCAACGGCGTGGCGGACGGGCTGAAGATGGACTTTGGCGAGTTCGTGGTGGATG
>JACMRO010000272.1 GCA_014376425.1 Rubritepida sp. | reverse complement strand
CTCTTGATACAGCGCCGCTGGTGGGGGGGCTGCGCGGAGGCGCCTGGGAGGCCGCGCAGCGATGAGCGGGCCGCAGGGCATGATCCGGCGCGGGGTGCTCGTCCTCCGTCTCGCCGCCCTGGCCAACTCGGCGCTGGCCGCGCTCGCGCCGCGCATCGCCATCGAGCACCTCACCCGCACCGCACCGCTCAGGAACAGACAGAGCGCCGCCTCTCCCTGCTATCCACCCATTTGAAGACGATGCGCGCGGTCAGCGCGGCCGCAACACCGATTTATGCGGCGCTGTCATGGGAGCAGCGGCGAGCCGCCGACGATCTCCTGGCCGAACACTTCCGTGGCATGAGGATGGAAATGCCGTGATATCGGCTGGGTGGACGCCACCCGTGCGGAGGGCGCGTCATCCAGGTTGCGCACGCGCAAGCGGATCAAGCTGATCCGCTGCACGCTCGTCGCGCCTGTCTACATTCTGCGGGAGCATTGGCGCTGGATGGCGAGGTGCTGGAAGGAGGCTCCAACGTCGGCGAATGCATATGGTCACAAAGGAGCCAGTGCCGGTCACCAAGACGCCAGGCGACAATTGTATCCTCGGCACGCTCAACGGCCAGGGCAGCTTCATCATGCGGGGGACCGGCTGCGGCGGATAGATCCTGGCTGAGATGGTCCTGGGCAACGGCGAGGGATGCCGGTTCGTTACCTTGTTTGAACAAGCAATTGTGCGGCCCGGGCGATGGCGAACGGCGCCGGCGATGAAGGATCGGAAGCAATCAATGGGTATGCCCTACTGGCGCTCTGCTGCAATGATCACGACATCCACTGTTGTGATATTCGGGCTGATGTACCTGAACACCTATGCGCTGGGTCACGTCTTCTTCAGTCAGACCCGCGCCTGGATGGCCGTGGTTATGGGCGCCACAATGACCGTTATCATGCTATTGTTCATTCGGCGACGTGACGCAACCGCCGCGTGAACGCCGCGATCCTGGCCGCAAGCGTGGTTGCCTTCGCCGCTTCGCTCTGGCTCATCCGGAGCCAGGAGACGGTGGACGGCCTCTCCTACATGGGTGCGATGATCCCCCACAATTCGATCGCGATCATGACCAGCGAGCGCGCCTGATCTGTTGGCGAGGCGGTGATAAACCAGAGGACGCCCAGGCGGCTGCAGCGGTGCTGCAACCTGCGACCTGCGTCGCGGTCGCGTCTTACGGCACCCGGCGCTTCGCAACCCCCACCGACAGCGTTACTGCTGCGAGATCAAACGTCGCGCCGGAGATGTTCCGCGCCATCACCCGCACCGTGTTGTTCGACCACACGGCAGCTTCGAGTTCGATAAACCGCGTCGACGACACCAGCGATGCTTGCGCCAGGTCACCCGCCCGTGCCCCGCTCACGGTGAGGTCGATCAGCGCGGTCGCCCCCGGCGCCAGGCTTGGCAGGTCCCAGGACACCTCCGCCGCTAATTCTCGCTGTCCCGACGCAGGCAGCAGCGGCGTGCCATTCAGCACCGCGGGCGCGGCCTCCGGCAGCCCGAAGAGCCGCAGCGATTGCAGGTCGATCGGCCCGTCGAAGCCGATCACGCCGACCTGCGCATAGGCCACGGGTGCGCCGACACGAATGGTCTGCCGGCGGTTGAAGTTGGCAT
>JACMRO010000271.1 GCA_014376425.1 Rubritepida sp. | reverse complement strand
CGCTTCCGCCGGCGGGCGTGGTGTACAGGACTTTGTTGTGCCGCCTGGCGCCCAGCAGGCGGATCAGCAGCCGCTCATCCGAAATGGCCTCGGGCTCATCGATGATGATGAGGCCGCTCGACCGGTCCAGCCATTCGGTCAGCGCATGGTCAGGCTCGCTGGCCTGCTCCGCGCCGGCCAGGGAAAGGATCTGCCCGAAGCGGTTCATGGCCGGATCGCCGCCGGGCTGTGGCGTGCCGCCCACGAACAGCACATGGTCCAGCCGGGCCCCGCCGGGCAGGCGCATACCCGCCCCGGCCTGCGTCAGGCGGCGGGCGAATTCCAGCGCCAGCGCCGTCCGCCCCACCCCGGCCGGGCCATGCAGGGACAGCCTGCGCGCCTCGCCCTGGGTAAACCATTGCAGCAGCCCGATCAGCTCGCGCTCGCGGCCCACGAAGGGCCTGGATGGCGGGGCGGGCAGCGCCGACCGGATCGGGGCGGCAGGGAGGGTGGGAGGCGCCCCCGCGCCGCACAGCAGGTCGAAATGTTCCCCGCCGGCGGCGACCACCTTGCAGCCCTGCCGCACCAGCACGCTGCCGGCGTCGAAACGGTCGAACCCCTGCCGCAGCCGCAACAGCCCGGCGCCCTGCCGGGGCGGCACCAGCACCATCTCGACCTCGAGCCCGGGCGCCAGCGGATGCGGCGCGGTGACCGAGGTCAGCGGGATGGCGTGGTCGGCCCAGTTCGTCAGCACCCATTCGACCAGCGGAAGGTTCAGCCGCTCCTGCGGCGCCCCGTCGCCCGGCCCCGCGCCCAACACCAGGATGCCGCCACCGCTGTTGTGGAAGGCGATGAGCGAACAGATGATCCGCGCGCCCTGCCCCAGCACCAGATTATGCGGCGTGGTGCCGTGGAATTCGATCTGCGGTCCATCCTCGAACCGATCCACCAGGGCGGATAGCGACGGCGGCAGAGCATGCGCGCGGATGGCAGCGGCGATCCGCAGGGCCTGGTCGCTCAAGGCCGCGACGCATCGGACAGCGCAGTGCGGCGGGCATGCCAGCGCAGACCGCGCATCAGGCCGATCTGGTCGATCTGCTCGTGGAAATCGAGCGCCCCCAGCACAGACACTGTGTCGAGCTGGAACAGAAGGTGCGGGCCATCCTCCTCCAGCACTGCGAGGCCAGGCATGATTCCGCCTTTCAGGCGAAGGTGAAACATGGCCAGGCTGGCCTGCGGCGCCATCTGCCGTAGCAGCGCCGCGGTGGCGCGGAACTCCTCCCGGCACGCTGCCTCGCCATGGCTCGCCTCGATCACGCATTGCAAGAAGGTGACCGGCCCGCCGCCCCGCAGCACCTTCAGGAAACGCGCCGCGCAGCGCCGGTAATATGCCAGCACCTCCGGCCGCGTGATGTCGCGGTGATTGAACACCGGGTCGACGATGCCGTAGCGCTCATTGTAGAGCGTGTGGGCGCTCACCGCCTCGAGCACCCCGTCGGCATCCAGGCGGGTGACGGGCCGGTGGTGACGGGTGCTCAACAACGTCCGGAACTGGTCCCGCAGGCAGTCGCGCACCATTGCCGGGGTTGAGAAGATCCAGTCGAACGGCGTGGAGAACTGCTTCAGCCCGTTCTTCTTCAGGATCATCGCCGGCGCGCAATGCGAACCCAGGCTGATGACTGGCCTTCCATTGAATTCGTCGGGCTGGCCATTGCCGGAGGTGATCCACCGCATGCAGGCCGGCAGGTGGTCGTGCAGCGCCCGTTCGGTGCTCTGCTCGAAGACCGAGGCCAGGTGGCCCACGCCCGCCAGCCCGCCCATCTGCCGCAGCACCGCCAGGTTGTCGGCCATGCCCGACGCATCGGGCTCACGGTGCAGATAGGCCCGGTACAGGCTGGTGATGGCGGTGCGCAGGTCGGCCTCGACCGCGGCACTGGGCGGCGGCGCCGGGCGGTCGGCCCGCGGGCCGTAGGTGGCGGCGAATTCGTTGGAGTCCTTCAGGCCCTCGCACAGCTGGTCGAAGCGGGGGAATGCCTGTTGGTGGAAGCGGACGACGTCGGCCGAGACGCCGTGGTGGCCCAGAATGGTGCGGAAAGCCCAGCGCACCATCTCGGCCGACGTGGGCGAGTCGGGGCGGATGCTTGTTTCGGTCACGCCCTCACCTCCCCCTCACAGGCGGCGGTTGCGCCACACCTGCACGCCGTCGGCGCGCAGGATGTAGGGGTCCCCGCGCCGGTAATCCGGCTGCAGCAGGCAGGCTTTGTCATCCTCCAGCCGCCAGTCGGCGCCGGTGAACAGGTGGAACAGCCGCTCCTCGATGCCGCGGCCATGCGTGCCGATGACGACGCGCACGACCCGGGCGCTGAGCGCGTCCATAGCGGCCTCCATCGTATCGGCCTCGGCACCCTGGATGTCACAATGGACCAGGTCCACCCGCAGCTCGTCGCGCAGCAGGCTGGTCAGCGATACGCAGGGCACCGGCACCATGCCGGCCGGCGCATCGGGTGTGGCGAAGGCGGCGGCGCTGCCATAATCGGAAGCGGGGTTGGCGATGGCGGGGAACCAGGCTGTGCCGTCGGAGGCACCGGCCACGGCATGGATCAGGCGGCAACTTTCCAGGGGCAGGTCGTTGTCGCGGAAATGGGTTCGGATGAAGTCCAGATGTCCAAGATCGGCCTCGACCGCCACCAGCGAGGGGGAGAGGCCCAGACATTGCGCCAGCCGCGCCACCGTCGCCACCCACGGCCCCCAGCCGGCACCCAGCTCGAAGGCCACGAAGCGGCCGGTTGGGCGCGCCTCGATGGCCGCGCGCAGCGTGCCGCCCCACTCCTGCGCATCATGGAACTGCACGCGGCCAGAGGCCGGCACGGGCAGGAAGCGGCCATCCAGCCAGCCATGGCCGGCGGGCTGGAAGCCAAGCCGGGTCCGGACCCCCAGGAAGTCGGTATACCAGCCGGGCCCGGCGGCAAGGGGCGGGATGGCCAGTTCGGCCAGCAGCGCCAGCTCCGCCGTTCCCAGCAGCACCTGGCCCGAGCGCGGACCATAGGTTTCGGCGAATTCGGTCGAATTCTTCAGCCCCTCGCACAACTCATGAAAGTGCGGAAAGACCTGCTGGTGCCGCAGCACGACGTCGTCGGACACCGTGTAATGGCCAAGGATGGTAAGGAAAGCCCAGCGCACCATCTCGGGCGTCGTGGGCGAATCGGGGCCTGTGATCGGTGCGCTCAAGCGGTGGATTCCTCGTCGGGGGGCGCTTCTTCCACGCCGGGCTCATGCCAGTAACGAACCCCGCACCCATGAGACGTCAGGCCAGCGGATGCATAATGTGCGCGCCAGGGGGCCGCAAGCGTGCTTGCGCGCCAGGGGGCCGCAAGCGTGCTGGACGACACAGCACCGACTGACCTACCCTCCGCTGCATGGAACCGGCCCCCACCCACCACGACCTCGGCGGCAACCCGAAATATCGCTGCACCGCAGTCGAACCCACCAACCCGCCGCTGAATGACTTCGACAAGCGGGTCGACGCGCTGCGCGTGGTGCTGCGCGAGCGCGGGCTGATCACCACGGATGAACAGCGGCTCAAGATCGAAAGCCTGCCCGAGAGCGAGTATTTCGGCCTGAGCTATTACGAGAAATGGCTGAAGGCGATGGCGGCGGTGCTGGTGAGCCGCGGCGTGCTGACGTGGGAGGAAGTGGCATGACCCCCCGTTTCGCCACCGGCACGCGCGTGCGGGTGAAGGCAGCCCGGCCCGAGACGCTGATGCGCCTGCATCTGCGCACCCCGCACTATGTGCGCGGCCGCCAGGGCACCGTGCTGCGCGCATTGGGCAGCTTCCCCAATCCCGAGGACCTCGCCTTCAACCGCCCGGCACCGGTGAAGGTGCTGTATCATGTGCTGTTCGACCAGCAGCCGGTCTGGAACGAAGGGCAGGCCGGCGATACCCTGCTGGTGGAACTTTTCGAGCATTGGCTCGACCCGGAAGAAGGCTAGACATGGCAAGCCGCGAGCCCGCGCCCGAACACCTGGCGCTGCTGGAGAAACTGGTCGGCGCGCTCACCGCCCGGGGTATCCTGACCGAGGCCGACCTGGCGTCCAAAAAGGCGGCCACCGAGCGTGCCAGCCCCGCAGCCGGCGCCGCCATGGTCGCCCGCGCCTGGGTGGACCCCGCCTTCCGCACCCGGCTGATTGCCGATGGTACCGCCGCCTGCGAGGAATTCGGCATCTCGCTGGCCGGCAACCCACCGCTGGGCGTGCTGGAAGACACCCCCACCCTGCATCACCTGGTCGTCTGCACCCTGTGCAGCTGCTACCCGCGCGTGGTGCTGGGCTTCCCGCCGCACTGGTACAAATCGAGCGCCTACCGGGCCCGTGCCGTGCGCGACCCACGCGGCGTCCTGGCCGAATGGGGCACCCACATCCCCGCCGGCATGCAGATTCGCGTCGTCGACAGCACGGCAGACTACCGCTGGATGGTCCTGCCGATGCGCCCCGAGGGCACGGTTGGCTGGGGCGAGGCGCAACTGGCCACATTGCTGGGTGCCGAGGAACTGGTCGGCGTGGCCCTGCCCGGCGTCTTGGCCAAAACGTAACACCGCGCGTCCCGCATCGCCGTTAGACCGGCTGAATGGGCTCGTGCTGCCGGTGGATGGTGGGCAGTACGTCCTGGCCTGAGGCTCAGGCTGCTCGGTGGCACGTCTCCGCATCCGTGCTCCAGGCCTCGGCCATGCGGCGGGCGCGCAGGCGGTTTTCGGCCGAGAGGGTGGTCTGGGTGTCGCCCCAGGCCAGACAATCGCGGGCCAGCAGCAGGGTGTGGGGAAATTCGCGGCGGACCAGGTCGAGGTCGTGCAGCACTGCGATGATGGTGCGGCCTTCGCCATGCCAGAGCCGCAACAGTGCCAGCATGTCGGCGGCGGTGCGCTCGTCCAGTGCGGTGAAGGGTTCGTCCAGCAGCAGCACGGGCGCGTCCTGCAGCAGCAGTCGGGCAAAAAGCAGGCGCTGGAACTGGCCGGAGGAAAGGCTGCCGACCGGGCGCGCGGTAAAGCCCGACAGGCCGACGGCGGCCAGGGCCTCGCCGGCCCGGTGGCGCTCTGCCTGGCTCACGCGACCAAAGGCGCCTGCCAGGTTCCACAATCCGAACAGCACCACGTCGAGGCACGAGATCGGAAAGCTGCGGTCGAGCCCGGATTGCTGCGGCAGCAGGGCGATCTGGCCTGGCACGACATCGATCCGGCCTTCGATCGGGTTGTGCAGCCCGGCGATGGCGCGCAGCAGGCTGGACTTGCCGGCTCCATTGGGGCCGACGAGCGCGGTGAGCGATCCGGGCGCGAATTCGCCTGACACATGATGGACCGCGGGCCGACCGGCATGGGCGACAGTGACGTTATGCAGGGCCACCGGCGCGGGGCGTGGCTGGATCGCGCCGGGCTTTATGGCGCCGGGCTTTTTGGCAACGGGCTTCATGCCGCCAGCGCCCAGGCGACGGCCGCCCAAAGCCCGGCCAGCAGCGCCAGGCTGCCCAGCAGTCGCGTCGTGGCGCCGGCGGAAAGTGAAAGCGGATCGGTCATCTGCGATATGATATAACAACACCTGCGGCTGCGCGCCAGATCAGGCCCCGACGCGGGCGGGATGGCGCGCCGGTAAAAGGGGGCGTCACCGATCGCACATCGGGCGGCCTGCCCGTAGCTGCGTCATGGCTCGGCGCGGAGGTCGCCGATGGGGGCGCCCTGCTGCACCCCTGGCCAGTGCCGGCGGGGCGGGCCACAAAGCCCCCGATGGATCACGATGTTGAACTGCGCGCCAATCTGCGGCGCCATCGCGGCTTTGCCACGCTGCTGCTGCTGCTGATGGCGGCGCTGACCTTGCTGGCCTACGCACTGCCAATCGGCTGGGGGGCCGACCTGCTGGCGGCATCGGCCAAGGCCGGGCTGGTGGGCGGGCTGGCGGACTGGTTCGCGGTGACCGCGCTGTTCCGCCATCCGCTGGGCATCCCCATCCCGCACACCGCCATCATCCCCGCCCAGAAGGAGCGGCTGGGCCGCGGCCTGGGCCGCTTCGTCGCCAACCAGGTGTTTACCGAGGCGGAGTTGCAGAGGGTACTGCGCGACCTTGACCTGTCCGCCATCCTGCGCGGCTTCCTGAACGACCCGGTGGCGACCCGGCCGGCGGCGCGGGCGCTGGCGCGGATGCTGCCGCGGCTGCTCACCACGCTGGAGGACGGACGGGCGCGAAAACTGTTGGGCCGGCTGCTGCCGCGCATGGCCGGTAGCCCGGGGGCCGCGCCCGTGGTGGCGCGCGCCCTGCGGGCGTTGTTGGCCAGCGGCCGCCACCAGGCGGTCTTCGACGTGGCGATCGCACAGCTCAAGACCGTGCTGGTGGCGAAGGAGGACGACCTCAAGCAGGCCATCGCGGCGCGGGTGCGCGATGAGGGCGGTGCGCTGGTCGGATGGATCGGCGGCGCCTACACCGCACGCAAGATCCTGGCGCTGATCAACGCCGAGCTGGAGAAGGTGGAGCCCGCCGACAGCGCGCTGCGCCAGGGCTTCGAGGCCTGGATCGAAGCCGAGATCACCCGGCTGGAGACCGACCCGGAGCGCGCCGTGGCACTGGGCCGCGCCATTCGCGGCGCCTTGCAGCACCCGGCAGTCGAGCGGTGGCTGGGCGATGTCTGGACGCGCCTGCGCAATGCGCTTGCCGACGACGCAGCCAACCCCAATGGCCGCACCGTGGCGCTGCTCGAGGCCGCTTTCGCCAATGCCGGCACATTGCTGAGCGAGGACCCGGGGGCGCGCGACCGCCTGAATCAAGGCCTGCAGTCCATCCTGCTGGCGTTGCTGCCCACGGCGCAGGCGCGGATCGAGAGCTTTATCGGCGGCGTCGTCGGGTCCTGGAACACGGCCGAAATCACCGACAAGATCGAGCTGCGGGTCGGTCGCGACCTGCAATTCGTCCGGATCAACGGCACGTTGGTGGGCTTCGTGGCGGGCGGGGCGCTGTTCCTGGCATTGCAGGCGATGTTCGGGCGGGTGGTGGATTGACACGGCTGGTGATCATCGGTGCCGGCGGCCATGCGGCGGTGCTGATCGAGCTGTTCCGGGCGATGGGCGGGTTCGACATCGTGGGCCTGCTGGCGCAGTCGGGACCGGCGGAGGTGCTGGGCGTGAAACTGCTGGGCGACGAGTCGCGGCTGGAGGCGCTGCGACGCGACGGCGTCGAGGCGGCGTTCGTGGCGGTCGGCGACAATGCCGTGCGGGCGCGGCTGGCGGGCCTTCTGCAGGGGTTCGCGCAGCCCGCGGCGGTGCATCCCGCGGCATTCGTCGCGCCCAGCGCGGTCATCGGCGCGGGGGCGGTGGTGATGGCGCGGGCGGTGTTAGGCACGAGGGCGCGGCTGGGGCGGTTCGCCATCCTCAACACCGGCGCCATCGCCGAACATGACGTCGTGCTGGGAGAGGCATGCCACGCAGCACCCGGATCGGTGCTGTGTGGCCATGCGGCGCTGGGCGCGCGGGCGTTGCTGGGCGCCGGGGCGGCGGTGCGGCCGGGGGTGCGGATCGGGGCGGATGCAGTGGTCGCCCTGGGCGCGGCGGTGACGCAGGATGTGCCGGACGGCGCCCGGGTGGGCGGCGTGCCGGCCAGGCCATTGGGGGCATGATGCACAGCGATTTCATCGACGAACGGGGCGTGGTCGGCGACTGCTTCGTGGCCAGCCTGACGCCGCGCCATACACCGCCCGCCGCGGATATCATCCTCATTCCCGGCTCCTGTCATGGCTGGTGGGCCTGGCGATTCTGGGCCCCCGCCCTGGCTGCGGCGGGCTATGCGACCCATGCGCTGTCGATGCCCAACCACACCGATGCGCCGAGCCTGCCCGAGGCTGCGTATCTCAAGCTCACACCCAGCGACTACGCCGCGCGGGTGGTGGCGGTGGCCGGCACGTTGAGCGGCCGGCCCCTGGTCCTCGCTGGCCATTCGCTGGGCGGCATCGTGGCGCAGATCGCGGCCAGGACGCTGCGGCCGGCGGCGCTGATCGCGGTCGCCAGCACCGGCGCCGACGAGGTCGGTGGCCGCCGGGTCGAGGTTGACCCCACCAGGCCCATGCTGCCCTCGCCGGCCGAAGCCACCGCGCTCTGGTTCGCCGATGTCGAGCCCGACATCCTGGCCTGGGCGCTGCCGCTGCTGACCGGCGAGAGCCCGGCCACCCGCAACGCCCCGCGCGGCCCCGACGTGCTGGCCCGCGGTGACGTCACCTGCCCCTCCCTGTGCATCGGCGCCGGGCTGGACGGCAGCGCCGTGCCGCCGCAGCCCGACTTGGCGAACTGGTTGGGGGGCGATTGCGTGGTCTTTCCCTCGGCCGGCCACGACATCATGCTGGAGCGCCAGGCGTGGGCGGCGGTGCGCCAGGTCATCGGCTGGCTCGACCGGACACTGCCGGCGGCCTGACCGGGGCGCTTGACCAGCGCGCGCCGGGCGCCTACCGCACCGGTACGGGCCGTCATGCCCGGTGAAGGCCGCCCCGCTGGTGGGGTCGCCCCGTCGCTCCGCGAAGGTTCGCGCAGCGGCGCATTAGCGTTTGGGGGCTGATTTGTTCGAGGGGCTGTCCGGCAGGCTCGGTGGGATTTTCGACAAGCTGCGAGGCCGCGGCTCGCTGTCGGAAGCAGATGTAGTCGAGGCGCTGCGCGAGGTGCGCGTGGCGTTGCTGGAGGCCGATGTCGCCCTGCCGGTGGTGCGCGACCTGGTCGCGAAGGTGCGGGAACGCGCCGTGGGCGTTGAAGTCATTCGCTCCGTCGCGCCCGGCCAGCAGGTCGTCAAAATCGTCAACGACGCGCTGGTCGAGGCGCTGGGCGGCGTGGGTGCCGCCACCGGCATCGACCTCAATGCCGCGGCCCCTGTCGCCATCCTGATGGTCGGCCTGCAGGGCTCCGGCAAGACGACGACTTCGGGCAAGATCGCCCTGCGGCTAAAGAATCGCGACAAGAAGAAGGTGTTGCTGGCTTCGCTCGACGTGCACCGCCCCGCGGCACAGCAGCAGCTGGCCTTCCTGGCGACGCAGGTCGGCGTGGCCAGCTTGCCCATCGTGCCGGGGCAGACGCCGCTGCAGATCGCCGCCCGTGCAATGGACCTGGCCCGGCGCGAGCTGTTCGACGTGGTGGTGCTCGACACCGCCGGGCGCCTCGCGATCGACGATGTGTTGATGGACGAGGTCGCGAGCGTGAAGCTCGCCACCAACCCGCATGAGACTTTGCTGGTCGTCGATGCCATGACAGGGCAGGACGCGGTGAACATCGCGTCGGCTTTTCAGGCCAAGGTGGGTATCACCGGCATCGTCATGACGCGCGTCGATGGCGATGCGCGCGGTGGTGCCGCGCTGTCGATGCGCGCGGTGACGGGCGCGCCGATCAAGCTGCTGGGCGCGGGCGAAAAGCTGGACGCGTTGGAGGATTTCCACCCCGACCGCATCGCCGGCCGCATCCTGGGCATGGGCGACATCGTCTCCCTGGTCGAGCGCGCGTCGGAGACCATCGATCAGGCAGAGGCCGAGAAGCTCGCGGCGCGGATGCAGAAGGGGCAATTCACCCTGGAGGATTACGCATCTCAGCTCAGGCAGATCGGCAAGATGGGCAACCTGCAGGGTATTCTCAGCATGCTGCCCGGGGTGGGCAAGCTCAAGGCACAGCTGGGCGACGCCAATCTCGACACCTCGATCCTCAAGCGCCAGTCGGCGATCATCTCGGCGATGACGCCCAAGGAGCGCCGCCAGCCCGACATCATCAAGGCGAGCCGCAAGAAGCGTATCGCCGCCGGCTCCGGTGTGCAGGTGCAAGACGTCAACCGGCTGCTGAAGCAGTTCGACGACATGTCCGTCATGATGAAACGGATGAGTAAAATGGGCCAGAAAGGCATGATGCGCGGCGGTCTCGCCGGCCTCATGCCCCCTGGATTTCCTGGCCTTGGCAACAAACGACCTTTTTAGAGAAAGAGAACACCATGGGACTGAAGATCCGCCTTGCCCGCGCCGGCGCCAAGAAGCGCCCGTACTACCACATCGTTGTGGCCGACAGCCGCAGCCCGCGTGACGGCCGGTTCATCGAGCAGCTGGGGAGCTACAACCCCATGCTGCCGTCCGACCATGCCGACCGTGTGCGGCTGAAGGATGAGCGCATCAGCCATTGGCTGAAGGAAGGCGCGCTGGCGACCGACCGCGTGGCGAAGTTCCTGGGCAAGGCGGGGCTGGCGCCCATGCCCGTCTTCCGCGAACAACCCAAGCAGTCGCTGCCGAAGAAGAAGGCGCAGGAGCGGGCGGCCGCGGCTGGCTAGGCGCAACGCGGGGGGCCTGGCCCCCCTGCACCCCCGCCTTTGGCCGCAGGGCCTTTGGCATCCGGGCGATTGGTCGTGAAGGAGGGAGCCGGGCGTGGCCTTCACCCGGCCGCCGCTCGGGGCCCTTCCGCACCACTGGTGGAGCCTCGGGAACCAATGCGCCCTGCGGCCCTTTGCCGGGGATGCAGCGGGTAGAACCCCTCGCCGGAAGGCTTCATGGACACACTCATCCTCATAGCCGAGCTTGGCCGGCCACACGGCGTACGCGGCCTGCTGCGGGTGCGCGATCTCTCTGAAGCCGGGTTGTCGGCCTTCGCGGAGCTGCGGGATATGAAGGGTCGGGCATACCGGCTCACGCCGCACGGCATGGACGTCGTGGCGGTGGAAGGTGTGGCGGACCGCGATGCGGCGGCCAGGCTGACCGGCACGAAGCTTTATGCCCCGCGGGCCTCGCTGCCGCCGGCGGGGGAAGGCGAGTTCTACCTGGCCGACCTGGTGGGCCTGCGGGCCGAGGGCCAGGCCGGCGAAACCTATGGCAAGGTCACGGCGGTCGAGGATCATGGTGGCGGGCCTTACCTGGTGCTGTCCGGGCCGCCAGAGCGCCTGGTGCCCTTCACCCTGGCTGCCGTGCCGCTGATCGACCTCCCGGGTGGGCGTCTGGTCGTGGAGCCACCCGCCGAAGTGAATGGCGAGGCCCCGGGCTGATGTTCGCAGCCACCGTCCTGACCCTGTTTCCGGAAATGTTTCCCGGCCCGCTGGGCATGTCCCTGGCGGGGCGCGCACTGGCCGAGGGCAAGTGGTCGCTGGGCGCGGTCAATATTCGCGATCATGGGCTGGGGCGGCATCGGCAGGTGGACGACACCCCCTTTGGCGGCGGCGCCGGCATGGTGTTGCGGCCCGATGTGCTGAAGGCCGCGGTGGCGGCCGCCGAGCCCGCCGGGCGACCGGTGCTGTGCCTGACGCCACGCGGCGCCCCGCTGCGGCAGGCGATGGTGCGAGGATGGGCGGAGGGCCCTGGCCTGGTGCTGGTTTGCGGCCGGTACGAGGGCATGGATCAGCGCGCCATCGACGCTTGCGGCATGATCGAGGTGTCGCTGTGCGACGCCGTGCTGTCGGGCGGCGAGCTGGCGGCGCTTGCGGTGCTGGATGCCTGCGTGCGGCTGCTGCCCGGCGTCATGGGCGGCGCCGACAGCGCCATGGAGGAAAGCTTCTCCGCCGGCCTGCTGGAATACCCGCAATACACCAGGCCGGCGACGTGGGACGGCCACCCGGTGCCGGCCGAGCTGCTGTCCGGCAACCATGCCCGCATCGAGGAATGGCGCCGCGACCAAGCTGAGAAAGCCACGCGCGAGCGTCGCCCCGAACTATGGACTGAATTCCTAGAAAACGCGGAGAGCGGGCTTGCACAAGGCTCACAGCTCGCATACACAACGCGCTCGAAGAGGATCGACCGATGAATTTGCTGCAACAGTTTGACGCCGCCCAGAAGGACCGCCTGGCCGCCGCCCGTCCTATCCCCGTATTCTCGCCTGGTGATACGCTGCGCGTGATGGTGAAGGTGGTCGAGGGCGAGCGGATTCGCACCCAGGCCTATGAGGGCGTTGTCATCGCGCGCTCCAACCGCGGCCTGCACAGCAGCTTTACGGTTCGCAAGCTCAGCTATGGCGAGGGTGTGGAGCGCGTGTTCCCGCTATATTCGCCGGCGATCGCCGAGCTGGTGGTGGTGCGGCGCGGCAAGGTGCGGCGCGCCAAGCTGTATTACCTGCGCGGCCGCACCGGCAAGTCGGCGCGTATCGCCGAGAAGCTGGGCATGAGGCCGGTCAAGAACACTGCTGCCGCGCCGGTGGCCGTGGCCGAGGCTGAGGCGCCTTCCGCCGAGTAGTGTTTCGGGGGGTCGCTTCGGCGGCCCCTTCTTGTATCGTGCCCCCGGCCGCCGTTCGGGGGCTGCCCCGGGGAAACTACATATGGCCGACAAGGCACGCACGCTGTTCGACAAGATCTGGGACGCCCATGTGGTGGAGCGGCTCGAGGGCGGCACCGTCCTGCTCTACATCGACCGCCACCTGGTGCATGAGGTGACCAGCCCGCAGGCGTTCGAGGGGCT
>JACMRO010000270.1 GCA_014376425.1 Rubritepida sp. | reverse complement strand
TGGCAGCTTGGCAAGTCGGGATCAGCGCCAGAAGTTCGAGCGCGGCGTGGCGAAGGCGTTGGATCACTGCGGCTCCAGGCCCAGGGTTTGGTTGAAGGGGAACGCGATGCAGCGGGTCGCGGTGGTCAGAAGACGCCTCACGGGATTTCCATGGGAAGGGCCATCCCCGAGCCTTCACGACCATTCCGTTCGGTAGTTTGACAAAAGATGTTCGGCAGGCCTCATGACCTTTGGTCGGGTGTGGGACGCCCGTCTGAACTGAGAAGTCCGCGCCTCCGGTGTCAGCCCCGCCAGGCCAGCGCGGATGCCTCGGTGCCGCCCGATGCCAAGGTCTGCGCTGCGCCCGGGTGGCAATCCGGCAGCGGCGCGCTACGTTCGGCATCGACCGAACCGAGGAGAAGCCGCATGGATGTTCCCTATACCCCGCCCGCCATCTGGGCATGGAAGCCGGGCAATGGCGGCCGCTTCGCCAACATCAACCGGCCCATCGCCGGTGCCACGCATGAGAAGCCGCTGCCAGTCGGCCAGCACCCCCTGCAGCTCTATTCGCTGGGCACCCCCAACGGGGTGAAAGTGACGCTGATGCTGGAAGAACTGCTGGCGGCCGGCCATAGGGGCGCGGAGTATGATGCCTGGCTGATCCGCATCAGCGACGGTGACCAGTTCGGCAGCGGCTTCGTCGGCATCAACCCGAATTCGAAGATCCCCGCGCTGCTCGACCGTTCGGGCCCCGAGCCGGTGCGGGTATTCGAATCGGGCGCCATCCTGCTGCATCTGGCGGAGAAGTTCGGCGCCTTCCTGCCGTCCGGCGGCGCGGCCCGGGCTGAATGTCTTTCCTGGCTGTTCTGGCAGATGGGTAGCGCGCCATATCTCGGCGGCGGCTTCGGCCATTTCTTCGCCTATGCGGCCAGCAAGATGGAATACCCGATCGACCGCTTCACGATGGAAGTGAAGCGCCAGCTCGACGTGCTGGACCGCCGGCTGGCCGAGAGCGCCTTCATCGCGGGGCCGGATTACACCATCGCCGACATGGCGATCTGGCCCTGGTATGGCGGGCTGACGCAGGGCTGGATGTACGGGGCGGCCGAATTCCTCGACACGCAAAGCTATCGCAACGTTGTGCGCTGGACCGAGACCATACTGGCCCGCCCGGCCGCGGTGCGGGGCCGCATGGTCAACCGCATCCAGGGTGATCCATCGAGCCAGCTGCACGAGCGTCATGCGGCCAGTGATTTCGACACCCGGACGCAGGACAAGTTGACGCCCGGCCCCTGAGAGGGCGCGTCGTCGGGGGGTGGTGATCGCGGCTGGTTGACGGGCGGCGCAGGCGTGCGCGGCCCGCCGCCGCGTGGCGTTCCGGTCTGGCCAGCAGCTGCCGATACAGGCGCTTCAGTGCAGCCTTGGTGCCTTGAGGAAAAGCCGCCGCTCGGACGACATCAGGGTCAGCTTTAGCACCCGCGTGCCGCGTTCCAGCTGTAGCGCCACCGGCACGCCCGCATTCCCCTGCGCCCGCACCGCGCGCCACAGCGTCGCCAGGTCGCTCACCGGCTCGCCCCCCACGCTCAGAATGCGGTCCTTTGGGCGCACGCCGGCCTGTTCCGCCGGCGCGCCGCGGGTCACGCTGCCAACCGACACGCCTTCCTCCTCCTCCACTGCGAGCAACCCCAGCCAGGGCACCGGCGGCCGGTCGCTGCGGCCCTGGCGCAGCAGCGCGGGCAGGATGGGCGTCAGTTCCTGGATCGGCACGACCATGTTCAGGTCCAGCCGTTTTCCGCCGGGTGCGCCCTGCTGCAGGATCAACGAACCGATGCCAAGCAGCCGGCCATCCATGCCGATGCAGGCGGCACCGCCCCAATGCGGATGCGCGGGGGCAGAGAAGATCGCCTCCTCCAAAATGTATTCCCAGTATCCCGCGAAAGGCTGCCGGGCCGCCACCCGCGCCGCCACCGCGTGCCCCTGGCCGCCGGAGGCACCGACAATCATCGTATCGCCCAATTTCAGGCTGCGGCTGTCGCCCAGTTCGATCGGCTCGATACCGTCTAATTTGCCCAGCGCCTGCACCACGCCAAACCCCGTCTCCGCATCCACCGCCAGCGCGTGGCCCTGTACGACGCGGCCATTATTGCCGGTCAGCCAGATCGTCTCGGCCTCGGTGATCAGGTAGCCGATGGTCAGGAACAAGCCCTTTCCGTCGATCAGCACCGCACTGCCCTCGCGTTCCACCCCCAGCGTCTGGGCAGTGAAGGCGTCGTGCGGGATCAGGCCCTTGAGCGCCACCACCGCATCGAGACGCCGATGCAGGTCGAACCCGTAATCCGCCGGGTTCGGCTGCAAGGCGTCGGGTACTTCCCACTCATCGTCCATGGGGGAGATATAGCGGGATGTTCAGCGGGCGAAAGCCGGGGCGACGGGGGCGGTGCACAGGCCGGCCTGTTCCAGCACCCGCGCGGCGCGGAACAGCGTGGCCTCCTGCCATGGCCGGCCGATCAGCTGGACGCCGATGGGCAGCGCGCCGTCCACATTCTGCAGCGGTACCGTCAGCACCGGCAGGCCGATCGCGCTGATCGGCTGGGTGTAGAGGCCCAGGGACGGGCGCAGCGGCATGGTTACGCCCTCCATGGTCAGCATTTCCTGGCCAATCGGCGTGGCGGGGGTCGGCGTGGCGGGCGCGATCAGGATGTCCCAATCGGCCAGCAGGGCGGCCATGCTGGCCTGCGCCATGGCGCGGATGCGCTGGGCGTGGAAGATCCAGGCCGCGGGCAGCAGGGCGCCGGCCAGCAACCGGTCCTGCGTCAGGGGCTCGAAATCCTCCAGATGAGTGCGCAGCTCGGGCAGCCGGAAGCTGGCGCCCTCGCTTGCGGTGATGAGGAAAGCGGCCGCCCGCACCGCTTCCGCCTCGGCCCAGACCACCGGTCCTGCGGCACCCAGCGCCGTGGCGACTGCAGCCACGGCGTGGCGGGCGGCCGCCGTCTGTGGCCCGTCGAACCAGCCACCCAGCCGGGCGATGCGCAGGCCGGCAAGCCCAGCAGCCATACCGGGCGTCACCAGGTCCACCTCCATGTCGATCTGCGCCGGATCGGCCGCGTCGGGCCCCTGCAGCACGTCATACCCCGCCGCCAGCGCCACCACGTCGCGCGCGAAGGGGCCGACATGGTCCAGCGCCGCGACGAACAAGGTGGCGCCGGTGCGCGGCAGCCGGCCATAGGTCGGCTTCAAGCCAAACACCCCGCATAGCGACGCCGGCACCCGGATCGACCCGTTCGTGTCGGTGCCCAGGCTGACCGGCACCATCCCGGCCGCGACGCAGGCGGCCGACCCGCCGCTGCTGCCGCCGGCGATGCGCGTCAGGTCATGCGGATTGCGGGTCGGCCCGTCATGGCTGTTCTCGGTCGTGAAGCCGTAGGCGAATTCGTCCATGTTCAGCGCGCCGACGCAGACCCCGCCCGCCGCCTCCAGCCGCGCCACCAGCGTCGCATCGGCGGTGGCGGGCGGCGCGTGGCGGCGGATCTTGCTGCCCGCGCGGGTGGGCAGGCCCGCCAGATCGAACAGGTTCTTCGCCGCGAAAGGCATGCCGGCCAACGGCCCCGGCCGCGCCGGCCGGCGCGCCCGTTCGGCCAGCACATCGGTGAAGGCGTTGACCTGGCCGTTATGCGTGGCGATGCGCGCCAGCGCTGCTTCCACCGCGTTCATGGCCGGGACTTCGCCGCGGGCTCAGCGCTTTCGGGCACCGGAAAATGCAGGGCAGGGGCCGCCACCCTGGCCACCAGGGCCAGCGCCTGCGCCACCCGGGCCTGGCGTTCGGGGGACAGGACGAGGCCCACCGTGGGAGCCACGGCGGCGACGTAGGCGGCGGGGTCGAAAGCGTCTGGGGTCATCATGCCCGCACTTCTGCCACGCCGCCCGGGCGGCGCGCCATGCCCGATGATGGCCCAGCCCGGCCCGCTGGCCCGGGTTGTGCGGCGCCGCTGGGCAGGTTGCACAGCGCTTGAGCCATGGCCATTCTGCGGGCCACCGAACAAGGCTGGCGCTCATGCATCCCCTGGTCATTCGCGGCGGCCTGGTCGCTACCGCCTTCGGCGCGTTGCGCTGCGACATCGGCATCGAAGGCGGCCGGGTCGTCACCCTGGCCGAGCACATTGCGGGCGGCGACGAGGTCATCGACGCCACCGGCCTGCTGGTGCTGCCCGGCGGGGTGGACGCGCATTGCCACATCGAGGAGCCCAGGCCCGATGGTGGCCGCAGCGAGGAAAGCTTCGTCAGCGCGTCACGCGCCGCCTTCGCCGGCGGCACGACGAGCGTCGTCAGCTTCATTCCGCAGTGGAAGGGGCACGGTGTGTGGGATCGGTTCGAGGATTACCGCGCCCGCGCCGCGACCGGGATGCTCGATCACGCATTCCACCAGATCATCAGCGACCCGACGGATGCCGTGATGGCCGACGAGGTGCCGCGGCTGGTGGCGGAGGGCGTGCGCAGCCTCAAGGTATTCCTGACCTACGAGCCGCTGCACCTGAACGACGCGCAATACATCCGCGTGCTGGAGGCCGCCCGCAAGCTGGGCTGCCTGGTCACCGTCCATTGCGAGAATTACGACGCGATCCAGTGGCGTACCCAGCGCCTGCTCGAGGCCGGCCGCACCGGACCGAAATACCATGCCTGGTCGCGCCCCGCCGTGGTCGAGCGCGAGGCAACCCACCGTGCCATCGCGCTGGCCGAGCTGGTCGACCAGCCGGTCGAGATTTTCCACGTCAGCTGCGCCGAGGCGGCGGAGGAGATCGCCCGCGCGCAGGCCCGCGGCATTCGCGTCTGGGGCGAAACCTGCCCGCAATACCTGACCCTGACGGCGGCCCACATGGCCCGCCCCGACGGCGCGCTGTTCATGTGCAGCCCCGCGCCGCGCGATGCGGAAGAACATGAGAGGCTGTGGGGCATGATCCGTGCCGGCACGCTGAACATCATCAGCAGCGACCATTGCGGCTTCAGCGCGGCGGTCAAGGTGGGTGCCGACTTCTCCGTCATCCCGAACGGCATCCCCGGCCTGGCGGCGCGGTTGCCGCTCATCTTCAGCGAGGGGGTGGCCCGCGGCCGCATCACGCTGGAGCAGTTCTGCGCCCTGGTCTCGACCAACCCGGCGAAGCTGATGGGGCTGTATCCCCGCAAGGGCGTGATCGCGCCCGGCAGCGATGCCGACCTGGTGCTGTGGGACCCGACGCGGCGGGTGAAACTGACCAACGCCCTGATGCACCACGCCGTGGACAACACCCCCTATGAGGGCATGGAGGTCACCGGCTGGCCGGTTGCCACCCTGCGCCGGGGCGAGGTGGTGATGCGCGATGGCGTGGTGATGGCCCAGCCGGGCAGCGGCCGTTACCTGCCGCGCGGCCCCTACGACATGGTTCGCCCGCGCGGCATTACTGCGAATGGCTTTGGCGCCTGAGGCGCTGAGGCCCTTGGCGACCTGAGGACCTGAGGACCTGAGGCGCTTGCGCCCTGTGGCCCTGGCGCCCTGAGGCCCTGGCGCCCTGAGGCCCTGGCGCCCGCAGGCCCTGGCGCCCTCAGGCCCTGGCGCCCTCAGGCCCTGGCGCCCTGGCGCCGTGGCGCCCTCAGGCGTTCAGTCGCATGAGCCCGTCCAGCGCCACCGGACCGTCGGGCAGGCAGACCAGCGGGTTGATCTCCATCTCCTCCAGCCGCGGCCCGATGGCGGCGGCGAAAGCCGAGAAGCAGGCGATGGCTTCGGCCAGGGCGGCCAGATCCACCTTCGCGGCGCCCCTGAAGCCGTCCAGCAGCGGAAAGCTCTTCAGCGACCGTAGCATCGCCTCGGCCCGGGCGGCGGAGACCGGCGCGATGTCCAGCGCCACATCCTTCCACAGCTCGGCCTGCACCCCGCCCAGCCCGACCAGCAGAGTAGTGCCGAATTGCGGGTCCTGCCGCGCGCCCAGGATCAGTTCGGGGCCGCGCGCCGCCATCCGCTGCACCAGCACACCGTCTACCCGCGCGGTCGGTGCGTGGCGGCGGGCGCCATCCATGATGGCGGCGAAGGCGGCGGTGGTCGCGGCTGCGTCGGCCAGATTGAGCGCCACGCCGCCGACCTCGGTCTTGTGCGCCACATCGGGGCTGTCCAGCTTCAGCACCACCGGGTAGCCCAGCCGGTCGGCGGCGGCGACGGCGGCGGCGGCGGTGGCGGCGCGGGCGTCGGGCATGGCGGGCAGGCCGGCCGCGGCGAAGGCCTGCTTCGCCTCGGCCTCCATGAGCGTGATGTCGCCCGGCGGCAGGCCGGCGGCGGCGGCACGGGCCTGGTCGGTGATGGCGCCGGCCGTGGGCTGCCCGTCATGCCATTGCAGCCACAGCGCGATCGCCTTCATCAACCGCCGCATCGAGCGGAACAGCGACAGGCTGCCGGATGCGTCCACCGCGACCGGGCCGGCCCCTTCCAGGCTCTCCGGGATCCAGGCGATACAGATCGGCTTGCCGGCCGCGGCCGCCAGCGGTGCCATGGCGGCCATGCGCAGCGGCGTCGTCGCCGGGTTGTGGTAGACCACCGGCATCACAACCACCGCGTATTGCGGGTCGGCCAACATCGCGTTCATGCAGGCGTCGAACATGGCAGGATTGGTCGCGACCTGGGCGGTGAGGTCGCACGGGTTCCGCGGGCTGCCGAAATCGGGGATTGCGCTGCGCAGTACAGCCTCGGTGGCGGGGGCGGGCTGCGGCAGGGCGAGGCCCTGATATTCCGCATGGTCAGCGGCCAGGATGCCAGCGCCGCCCGAGGGCGTGGCGATGCCCACGCCCCGTGCGCGCGGCGGCGGCGCCTTGGCCATGAAGCCCGCCGTCTCCAGCAGCGCATCGAAATCCTCCACCTCCAGCATGCCGGCACGGCGGAAGGCCGCGGACCAGGCTGCGGTGGCGCCGGCCATGGAGCCGGTATGGGACATGGCCGCGCGGGCCCCGGTTTCGCCGCGGCCCAGCTTGAGCACCACGATGGGCTTGCCGGCGGCGCGCGCCATCTCGCCCAGTTCGATCAATCGGCGGCCATCGCGCAGCCCCTCGACGGCGAGGGCTATGGACCGGCACTCCGGCATCGCCAGTTGGAAGGCCGCCAGGTCGCAGATGTCGAGGTCGGTGGAATTGCCCGCCGTCGCCATGTGGCACATGGCGAAACCGCGTTCGGCCGCCTGCATCAGCGCATAGCCCAGCGCGCCCGACTGGCTGACGACGCCCACCCCGCCGGCCGGGGCCGTCATCTTGTAGTAGTCGGGCATGAAGGTGGCACCGACGCGGGTCACGTGGTTGACGAAGCCCAGGCAGTTGACGCCCAGCAGCGGCACGCCCAGCGCCCGCGCCCGCAGCCGAAGCGCCTCCTCCTCGACGGCACGCTCCGGCAGGTCGGTCTCGCCGAAGCCCGAGGCGTAGATGGTAAGCCCACCCACCCCGCGTGCCGCGGCCATTTCCAGGCTGGGCAGCACCCCGGGACGAGGCATGCACAGCACCACGCTGTCGATTGCGACGGGCAGGTCGTCGATCGAACCGACGCAGGGGTAGCCGTGTAATTCGCCACCCGCGTATTTCGGATTAACCGCAAAGACGTCCCCCGCAAACCCACGAAGGTTGGCGATGGTGCGCGCGCCGAAGCTGGTCGCTTCCGCCGAGACGCCAACCACCGCCACGCTGCGCGGTGCGAGCAGCCGCCGAAGCGATTCCGCCGAGCGGATCGGGGTTGTGGTCATCGCGCATCTCCCTAAGCTTGTTGCGGACAGGCTAGGAGCGATGCGCCGCGCCGGCAAACCCGGCAAGTACCTGCATCAACATTTCAAAATTGAGACAAATGTTAGTATTTACCAATCTCGCGAAGTCGTGATTGGCATTACGGTCCCAATAACAGCGAAGTAGGTGAGGATTTCAACAGGGATACAATGACTGTGCGCATTTCGACCAGCAACCCGCTGTCGTTCACAACGTGGCAGGTGATGCCGGCGCCAGAGGCCATTCAGGCCTGTGTGGCGAGCCTGGCCGCGGAAGCTTTCGACGCTGGGCACGCGCGGGCCGCACAGGTGCTGGCACACACTGCGGCGCTACTGAAACAGGCCGACCTGTGGAATGCAGGGCAGCTTAAACCCTGATCAGCGCTGGCCGAAGGTGAAGGATTGCGGCATGGCCGGAGGCTCAGCCGCGGCGCTGGCCTGAATTTGCGCCTCCTTCATCTTGCTGTCGATCTGCTTGACCAAGGTCAGCAGGCCGTTGGCGAAGGCCGGCAGCTGGACAACCGGCACGAACAGATGTCCCGACGGCACCGGCTTCCCCTCCGGACCGACCTGGGCGAGGGTGATTCGGGCCACGCCGAAATTGACGCTGGCATCGAGGATGCCGTCGGCGAACTGGCTGGGCTTGTCGGTCATGTGGCCCGATTAGAGCGCCATGGCGCGCTTGTCTATTGTTCGTGGAATGCCCGCGCCAGGCTGTCCCGCACCGGTTGCGTCATGTAGCGCCAGAAGCTGCGCTGCCCGGTCTGGATATGGCCCTCCACCGGCATTCCCGGCACCAGGAAGACCGAAGGCAGGCGTGCCAGCTGCTCCTGATCGATGGCGATATAGGCTCGGTAGTAGCTGGCCCGCGTCTGTGGGTCGGTCGTCACATCGGCTGCCAGGAAGGTCACGCGGCCGTGCAGGTAGGGCACCAGCCGCTGCTTGAAGGCCGGCAGCCGGATTTCCGCCTGCATGCCGGGGTAGACCACATCGATGTCGTTGGGCTGAACGTTCACCTCGGCTACCAGCTGGTCCCGCACCGGTACCAGGTCCATCACCGGGTCGCCCGGGCGGATGGCGGCGCCGATGGTGAAGGCGCGCAGATTGACAACCGTGCCGGCCTCGGGCGCCAGCAACTCCCGCCGGGTCGAGACGTCGGCTGCGGCGCGCATCCGCTCCTCCGCATCCGCCAGCCGCGACGCCACCTCGCGCGCATCGGTGCTGACCTCCTGCTGGCGTTGGTCGTCCATCTGCTGGCGGGTGCCGCGTGCCTCGGCAATCGTGGCCTGCGCCCGGTCGATCTGCCCCTGCAGGTCGACGATCTGGCCCTCCAGCCCATGCAGCGCCCGCTGCAGCGCCAACAGTTCGGGCAGCCGCGCCAACCCCTGGTTCACCAGGCCGCGCCGCATCACCTCCTCCTGCCGGATCAGCTCAAGCTGCCGGCGGGTGGCCAGCAACTGGCCCTGGGCGCCGGAAATCGCGCCCATCTGCTGGCTTTCCCGCGTTTCCATCACCGCCATCTGACTCATCAGGCTGGTCCGCCTCGCGTCGAAGAGCGCGATCTGACCGGTCAACGCCTCGATGGCGCGGGGATGGGTGGAGGTGGCGAGCTCGGGCGGGAATGCCACCTGGGTCGCCCGCGCGGCCTCCGCCGCCAGCCGCGCCATCTGCGCCATCAGCGCGAAACGCTGCGCCCGCAGCCCTTCCAGCGCCGCGCCGGACTGCACGTCATCCAGCCGCATCACCACCTGACCGGCTTCGACCCGGGTGCCGTCCCGCACCAGGATTTCCTGCACGATACCGCCTTCGAGATGCGCCAGGGTACGCCGCGTACCCTCCACCTTGATGACGCCGGGAGCGATCGCGGCTTCCGCAAGCGGCACTAGCGTGGCCCAGGCCATGAAGCCGCCGAAGAAACCGACCATCACGATCAGCCCGAAGATGACGGCACCGCCGGTGCGCGGCCGCGGGGCGTCCAGCAGCGGGTCGAAGGGCAGGTCGATGGCAGGACGGGCGGCGCGGATCGCCGGCGGCGTGGCCGGGCGTTCGATGATCTCGCTCATGTCAGGCGGCCCCCCCGATCGCCACTGGCGCCGCGACTTCGGCCGGCCTCGGTGGCGCCATCAGCCGCTTCAGCACTTCGGCGCGCGGGCCGAACATCTCGATCGCGCCTTCCTTCAGCAGCAGCACGCGGTCCACCCCCTGCACCAGGGCCGGGCGGTGGCTGACCAGCACGACGGTGCAGCCCTGCGCCTTCAGCACCTCCAGCGCGCGGGTCAACGCCGCCTCGCTATCGCCGTCCAGGTTGGAGTTCGGCTCGTCCAGCACCACCAATTTAGGCCGGCCGAACATGGCCCGCGCCAGGCCGATCAGCTGCCGCTGGCCGCCCGACAGATGCTGCCCGCCATCGCCGATTTCCGTGTCGTAGCCATTCGGCAGGCGCAGGATCAGGTCATGGCAGCCGGCCAGGCGCGCCGCCTCGAACACGTCTTCGGGCTCCGCCTCGCCCATCCTGGCGATGTTGCGGAACACCGTACCATCGAACAGCTCCACATCCTGGGGCAGGTAGCCGACGTAGCGACCGAAATCCTCGCGCTGCCACATGAACACGTCGGCACCGTCCAGCCGCACATGTCCCTGGTTGGGCTGCGCCACGCCGATCAGCATCCGGATCAACGTGGTCTTGCCTGCTGCGGACGGCCCGATGATGGCCAGTGATTCGCCCGCCCTCAGCTCGAACGCCACACCCTTCACCATCGCCACGTTCTGGCCGGGGAAGGCGAAGGAGACGCGGTCCACCAGCAGCGCGCCAGTGGGGGCTGGCAGCTTCATCCCCTCGGGCCGGATGCGTGGCAGGGCGAGGAAGGTCTGCAACCTGCGGTAGCTCTGCCGCGCCTGCACCAACTGCTTCCAGCCGCCGATCAGCTGTTCCACCGGCGCCAGCGCCCGACCCATGATGATGGAGGCGGCGATCGAGGCGCCCGAGGTCAGCTCCTGCTGCAGCACGAGATAAGCGCCCAGCCCCAGGATGGCGATCTGCACCGCCAGGCGAATAAACTTGGTCGTGCCCATGATGACCGCCGCCCGGTCCGCGGCACTCTGCTGCGGCGGCAATGTCCTCGCCACCCCCTCGCGCCACCGGGTCATCACCGCGGGCAGCATACCCATGCTGTCGATCACCTCAGCATTGCGGCCGATGGCGTCCGCCCGGCGCTGGCTGGCCATCCCCGCGGTGTTGGCCTCGCGCAGCAGGTTCGACGTGATGAACTCATTGGCCAGGGTCAGCGCGAACAGCAGCACGGCGCCCGCCACCGCCACATACCCCATGACCGGGTGCAGCATGAAAATGACCGCCAGATAAACCGGTACCCAGGGCACGTCATACAGGGCGAGCACGCCCGGGCTGCCGAGATAGCCACGGCAGACCGCCAGGTCGCGCAGCGCCTCCATCCGGTAGGGGCGGCCGCGAAGCTGCGACTCAAGGGCGCGGGCGAAGCCTTCCGGCGCCACCCGGTTCTCCAGCCAGCTGGCGACGCGCTGCATGATGGTGCCGCGCACCGCCTCCAGCATGGCCAGGATGGCGATGGCGAAGATCGCGATCAGCGTCAGATACACCAGCGTGTCCAGGTTGCGGGTGGCCAGCACCCGATCGAAAACCTGCATCATGTAGAGCGACACGGTCAGCTGCAGCATGTTGGCCACGCCGGAAAACGCGCCGACCAGCACGAATTGCGAGCGACAGGATGCTATGGCGCGGGCCAGCGGCGTGTCGTTCAGCGGGTTGGGCGCAAACAATCCTGGGCGCGGCGGCATCATGGGGCGCGAGCTCTCAATCTTAAGTTGCTGCGAGTCTGGACCGGGCAACCCTGGACCGGGCAACCCTAGACCGGGGAACCCTGGGCAGGGGGACCCTGGACCGGGAGACCTTGAGCCGGGGAACACAGCCAGCCCCGTTCAGCAAAGGGCAGTGCAATCCTGAGCGAAGCGGCGTTAACCGGCCATGAAGCCAACCAACTGCCAGTGAGACGTCTTCTGCCTCATTCGCATCCTTTTTACCAGCTTTGCGCGCAATCGCGCCATGACAGATTGCCCACGCCCGGCGCCTGCGGGTGCGTCAGACGGGCCAATCTCCTCGCCCGGTGCCGGCCGGCCGCGATGAGCAACCCCCGGCTGCCGGCTGAAACCGGGCCAGAGGGCCTCTCCGCGCAGCATGATGCTTCGTGCCTCGTTCACAGGAAGCTGCGTCGCCCGGGCGATCCCGGCCGGTTGGCAACCCGTATCACGCGGCGCGAAAGACGAACCGGCGGGAGACGGCGAAGTTGATGAACATCCCCGCGAGCGAGCCGGCGGCAACGCCCAGCACAGGGTGGTCGGCCACCGTCTGGCTGCCAGCGACCAGCGCGGCGTAGGTGCCGTAATTGGCTGCGAACCCGACCAGGTTCAGTGAGACGAAGGCGCCCCATTGCCGGGCCACCGGGGCGCTGGCCGCACCCCGAAACGTCCAGGCGCGGTTCAGCGCAAAGGTCAGCGTGGCGGCGGCCAGATAGGAGGCGATGCGACCACCATAGGGCCCGGCGCCGAGCCACAACATGGCGTAGAGCACCGCCGTGTCGATCAGGAAGCCGGCCGTGCCCACGACCCCGAACCGGAGGAACTGGCCAAGAATGGGAAAGCGGTCGAACATTGCGGCTGTGTAGCGCGCGGCGGATCGCGCCAACAGGGCAGGGATGCGGATGGCAGGGGTGATCGGGCTTGGCGCAATGGGTGGCGCCATGGTGGAGCGGCTGCTCGGGCAGGGGGTGGTGCCGGCGGTGTGGGACAGCGCGCCCCAGGCATTGGCGCGCGCCGTGGCGGCAGGGGCACGGGCCGTGGAACTGCCGGCGGCCGACATCGTGCTGCTGTCGCTGCCGCATGACGGCGCGGTGGCCACCGCCCTGGCCGCGCTCTGGCCGGTGCTGCCGGTGGGCGCGGTAATCGTCGACACTTCCACCATCAGCCCGATCGCGGCGCGCGGCTTCGCGGCCGAGGCGGCGGCGCGGGGTGTGGCCTATCTTGACGCGCCGGTCTCCGGCGGCCCGGCCGGCGCGGCGGCAGGCAGCCTGACCATGATGATCGGCGGCGCGGCGGCGGCGCTGGAAAAGGCGCGGCCGGTACTGGCGCTGCTCACCGGCCGCATCGTGCATGTCGGTGATTCGGGCGCCGGTCAGGTCGCCAAGCTGGTCAACAATCTGCTGCTGGCGACACACCTGGTCTGCGCCGCCGAGGCGTTGCGGCTGGGCCGGATGGCGGGGCTGGGCCCTGCGGCGCTGCTGCCGGTGCTGGACGCCGCCACCGGCCGCTCCGCCGCCACTGAGGTGAACTGGCCGCGCTGGATCGCCAGCGGCACTTTCGACAGCGGCTTCTCCGCCGGGCTGATGCGCAAGGATGCCAGGCTGGCGCTGGAGTTGGCGGCGGCGGTTGGCGCGCCGCTGAGCGCCTGCGCCGCGGCGGTGGCCGCCTGGACCGCCAGCACGGTGCCCGACGACGCCGAGTTCAACCACGTCGCGGCCACCATCTTCGGTGCCAACGGTGCCTGAGATCATTTTGTTCAGCCCGGTCAACGGCGCGGAGACGGCGCGCTACATGCCCTCTGACCCTGGCGCGGTGGTGGCCGAGGCCGCAGCGCGCCAGCCGGCCTGGGCAGCCCTGCCCGCCGCCGAGCGCGGCCGCCGGCTTTGGGCGCTGGCCAGCGCCATCCGCGGGCAGGCCGAGGCGCTGGCGCGAATGGAGTGCGGCAACACCGGCAAGCCGATCCGCGACTGCCGGGCCGAGGTCGCGCGCGTGGCGGAAATGGCCGAATACTATGGCGGCTGGGCAGACAAGATCGAAGGCCGCACCATCCCCGTGCCCAGTGGCCACCTGGTCTATCTCCGGCCCGAGCCCTACGGCGTGGTGCTGGCGATCACCCCCTGGAACGCGCCGCTCTACACCGCCGGCTGGAACGCCTTCCCGGCGCTGGCGGCGGGCAATGCCGTCGTGTTGAAGCCCAGCGAATACACCCCCTTCACCACCGCGCGGCTGGGTGAACTGGCGGCAGCGCTGGACATCCCGTTGCTGGTGGCTGTGGGCGCCGTCGGGCCGGCGCTGGTTGCCGCGCCCGAGGTGGCCAAGATCATTTTCGTGGGCAGCCCCGGGGTGGGGGCCCGCGTGGCGGCGGCGGCGGCCACGCGGGCCGTGCCCTGCGTGCTGGAACTCGGCGGCAAATCCGCCAACATCGTCTTCGCGGATTGCGACTTCGCGGCCGCGATCCAGGGCGCGCAGCAGGCGATCTTCGCGGGTGCGGGGCAGAGCTGCGTCGCCGGCTCGCGCCTGTTGATCGAGGCGTCGCTGCACGACCGCTTCATCGCCGCCCTGCACGCGGCGATGGCCCGCATCGTGATCGGCGACCCGATGGACGAGGCGACCGAGATGGGGCCGCTCGCCCATGCCGCGCAGCTGGCCCATGTCCGGCGGCTGACCCATGGCGCGCCGGCGCTGACCGTGCCGGCACCGGCCGGCGGCTGCTACGTCGCGCCCACCATCCTGCATTCCCTGCCCGAGGATGCGGCGCCGCTGACCGAGGAGATATTCGGCCCCGTCGTCGTCGCGCAGCGTTTCGAGGATGAGGCCGACGCCATACGTCTGGCCAATACCAGCCGTTTCGGCCTGGCCGGCGCGGTCTGGACGAACGATCTGGGCCGGGCGCATCGCGTGGCCCACGCTGTTCGCGCCGGTACCTTCTGGATCAATGGCTACCGCACCATCCATGTGTCGGTGCCCTTCGGCGGCTTCGGCGCATCCGGCCATGGCCGGTCGTCCGGCGCCGAGGCGCTGGCCGAATACACCCGGATAAAGGCGGTGTGGGTCGAGACGCGCGCACAGCCCACGCCGGGCTTCGGCCACCGTCCGGTCGCCTGAAACCCGGTCTTCACGCCGGCACCCGCTTCGGCCAATCTCAGGGCCGAAACAGGAAGACATGATCATGCAGCGTCGAGACCTCATGACCGGTGCGGCCGCGCTCGCCGCTTCGCCCTTGGCCGCCCCCGCCCGTGCCCAGCAGGCCCGCCTGCTGCGTTACGTGCCGCACGCCAACCTGCCCAACATCGACCCCTTCACCAATACCGCCTTCGTGGCGCGCGACCATGCCTTCCTGGTCTTCGACCAGCTCTACGGCATGGACGAGCAGTTCCGCCCGCAGCCGCAGATGGTGGAGGGCCATGTCGTCGAGAATGACGGCCTGCTGTGGCGCTTCACCTTGCGTGAGGGGCAGAAGTTCCATGACGGCACGCCGGTGCGCGGGCGCGACGTCATCGCCTCGATCCGCCGTTGGGGCGCGCGCGACGCTTTCGGCCAGGCGCTGCTGGCCCGGGTGGCGGAGATGACCGAGCCCTCCGACAGGGTCTTCCAGATCCGCCTCAACCGACCCTTCCCGAAGATGATCGACGCCTTCGCCAAGGTCACGACCAGCTGCCTGTTCATCATGCCCGAGCGCCTGGGCAACGTGGACCCGAGCACGAACATCACCGAAGCCATCGGCAGCGGACCCTACCGCTTCCGGCGCGAGGAGTGGGTGCCCGGCAGCCGCGTGGTGTATGAGCGTTTCGGCGACTACGCGCCAAGGCAGGAGCAGCCCAGCATGACCTCGGGCGCCAAGGTCACGCATTTCGACCGGGTGGAGTGGCACATCATGCCCGACCCTTCGACCGCGTCCGCCGCGCTGCAGGCTGGCGAGATCGACTGGTGGGAACAGCCCACGGCGGATCTCTTCCCGCTGTTCATGCGCGGGGCCGCCGCCCGCAACATCGCGGTGGATGTGATCAACAACACCGGGCTGATCGGCATCTTCCGGCCCAACCACCTGACCGCGCCGTTCAACAACCCGGCGGTGCGCCGCGCCGTGCTGACCGCGGTCAACCAGATGGACTTCATGACGGCGGTGATCGGCGATGCCGGCATCCAAGGCCGCCCCAACCTGCGGCGCGAGGGCATTGGTTACTTCGCGCCCGAAAGCCCATCAGCCTCCACCGTCGGCCTTGACAGGCTGCGCAAGAGCATCGACGCCGCGCGCGCTGAGCTTCAGGCCGCCGGCGCGATGGGCGCCAAGCTGCTGCTGATGAACGCGACCGACCTCTATTCGATCAACCAGGCCTCGCTCGTCGGCGCCGACCTGTTCAGCCGGATGGGCTTCAATGTCGACTTCGCCAGCACCGACTGGGGCACGATGGTGGCCCGGCGCGCTAGCCGCAACCAGATCGACCAGGGCGGCTGGTCGGGGTTCTTCACCTTCTGGTCGGGGGTGGACCACTGGAACCCGGCCAGCCACGCCGCCATCCGCGGTCACGGGACGCAGTCCTGGCCCGGCTGGCCGACCAGCCCTGGGCTGGAGGCGCAGCGCGACGCCTGGTTCGATGCGCCGAACAATGCCGCCGCCCTGGCCGCGACGACCGAGATGCAGCGCCTCGCCTTCGACGAAGTGCCCTACGTGCCGATCGGCATGTACTACCAGCCCACAGCATATCGGCGGAACCTGACCGGGATCCTGAAAGGCCAGCCGCCGTTGTTCTGGAATGTCCGCCGGGGCTGAACCGCGGCCGCCCCGTGCTGGCGATGCAGCGCCGTTGCATCGCCCGGCCGCGACGTGGTGTCGGAATAGCTGACAGCAGCAGCCCATGGATGCAAAAAATTCAGCTTTTACTGAGACTTGCCGAGTGGCCCGCGATTTGCTGGGGAGGACCTCGGAGAGGGCCTTTCGCCGCGCAAGCGGCCCACAAGCAAGGATTTCAGCATGCATTCACGTCACACACGCGGTCACCCGGCACTGGGATGGCTGGTTGGCCTGGGGCTGGCCGCGGCCGCCCCGGCCCTGGCCACGCCCATCATCGGCGTCGTTGGCCCCACCACCCTGATCGGCTTCGATTCCGCGGCCCCGGGCACGGTCACCTCCAGCCTGACCGTCACCGGCCTGGGTGGCCAGCTTATCCGCGGCATCGATACGCGGCCGGCGACGGGGGAGCTCTACGCGCTGGGCCAGTCGGGCACGCTGTTCACCATCAACACCACGACCGGGGTCGCCACCGCGATCGCGGGCGTGGTCCCGGTTACCGCCGGCGACCTCGATTTCGGCATTGCCTTCAACCCTGTGCCCGACCGGCTGCGCGTGGTTACCGCATCCGACCTCAACCTGCGCGTAAATCCCACGACAGGCGCGACCGTCACCGACTCCCCCCTGGCCTACGCGGCCGGCGACCGCAACGCCGGCGCCAACCCGCTGGTGGCGGCGGTGGCCTACACCAACCAGGTGGCCGGGGCGACCACCACCACGCTCTATGGCATCGACGCGGCGCAGAGCACCCTGGTGTTGCAGAACCCGCCCAATGCCGGAACCCTGACGACCATTGGCTCGCTCGGGCTGTCCCTGTTTTCGAACGGCTTCGGCGTCGGCTTCGACATCGACGCGGCCAGTGGCGTGGCCTTTGCCTCGCTGGTTTCGCAGACTGGCGGCAATGGGCTC
>JACMRO010000269.1 GCA_014376425.1 Rubritepida sp. | reverse complement strand
GGGCGGCCTCGGCGGCGGCGGCGCGCTGGGCCTCGGTGTCGCGCCGGGCGTCGCGCAGGGCGCGCGGGGTGTCGCGCAGGGCGCGCGGGGTGTCGCGCAAGGCGCGCGGGGTGGCGCGTACAGCGGATGGGGCATCGCCCCGGGCGCCGGGGGCGACGCGCGAAGTGCCCGACTGCTCCGGCCGAAGCTCTGCGGGTGTCGGCTGCGCCGCCGCCGGCCCCGCCAGAAGCAGCGCCAGCAGGAAGCGCGCGGCGTTCATCGCAGCAGCGACCGCCCAGTCATCGCCGCGGGTTGTGCCAGGCCCAGCAGGGCCAGCAGCGTGGGCGCAACGTCGGCCAGGCTGCCATCGGCGAGCGTGCCGCCCGGCGGCCCGCCCAGCAGCGCCACCGGCACCGGGTTCAGCGTATGCGCGGTGTGCGGCCCGCCGGTCACCGGGTCGCGCATCATTTCGGCATTGCCGTGGTCGGCGGTGACCAGCAGGGCGCCACCGGCAGTGCGGATGGCTTCGATGATGCTGCCCAGGCCGGCATCCACCGCCTCGCAGGCTGCGATGGCGGCGGGCAGGCTGCCGGTGTGGCCCACCATGTCGGCATTGGCGAAATTCAGCACGATCAGGTCATGCGCGCCGGCGGCGATGGCCTGAACCGCCTTTGCGGTCAGTTCGGGCGCGCTCATCTGCGGTTGCAGGTCGTAGGTCGCGACCTTCGGGCTGGGCACCATCACCCGGTCCTCGCCCGGCAGTACCGCCTCATCGCCGCCATTCAGGAAGTAGGTGACGTGCGGGTATTTCTCGGTCTCCGCCATCCGCAGCTGCGTGAGGCCGGCGCGGCTGACCACCTGGCCCAGCAGGTCGCTCATCGGTTGCGGCGGGAACAGCGTGGTGAGGTAGGGGTCCAGCGCCACGGAATACCGCGTCATACCGATGGCGGCGGAGAGCGCCGGCACGCGCGACCGCGCAAAACCCTGGAAGCGCGGGTCGAGCAGCGCCTCCAGGATCTCGCGCACCCGGTCGGCGCGGAAGTTGAAGCACAGCAGCGCGTCGCCGTCGCGCATGCCGGTGTAGCCGGGCAGTATGCTGGCCGGCAGGAATTCGTCGGTCCGCCCGGCGGCGTAGGCGGCGGCAATGGCCGATTGCGCATCGGCCGCTGGCATGCCCTGGCCCAGGACGATGGCGCCCCAGGCTTGCGCTACCCGTTCCCAGCGATGGTCGCGGTCCATGGCGAAGTAGCGGCCGCACAGCGTTTCGATACGGGCGCCAGGCGGCAACGGCGCCTCGAATTCGGCAACGAAGCCGGGGGCCGATTGCGGCGCGGTATCGCGCCCATCGGTCCAGCCATGGATCGCGACAGGTACCCCCTTGTCGGTGAATACTCGCGCCAGTGCCACGGCATGGTCCTGGTGCGCATGCACCCCCCCGGGCGAGAGCAGGCCCATCAGATGCAGCGTACCGCCGCCGGCCCGCAGCGCCTGCGCCGTCTGCTGCAGCGCCGGTGCCCGGGCCAGCGAGCCATCGGCCACCGCGTTACCGATGCGCGGCAGATCCTGCATCACGACGCGGCCGGCGCCGATGTTGAGGTGGCCCACTTCGCTGTTGCCCATCTGCCCAGGCGGCAGGCCCACGGCGAGGCCGCAGGTGATAAGGTGGGCGTGCGGGCCGCCGGCCCACAGCGCGTCAAAATTCGGCTTGGCAGCCTGGGCAACGGCGTTGTCGGCCTGATCCGCCCGGCAGCCCCAGCCATCCAGGATTACCAGCATCACGGGTTTGGGCATGGGTCACCTGCGCGGGTTGGTCTCGCTGGCATAGCCACCAGCGCCGCACCGCGCCATAGCCTGGCCGATGAGGCGGCCAAGGCCCTGTCCCGCGACCTTACTGCCGCGCCGCAGGGGCCGGTATGGGGGGCGTGCGCTGATGCCGGTCGGCGTCGCGATGATCTGGCTGGTGGAGCAGATGTCCACGCTCATCAGGTCGGCGCGTTCGCCATTGGCCCAGATCACCCGGAAATCGTTTCGACCGGCCGCGCGCGCGCGGAAGTTCATCGACTGGCCATTCGGCAGCACGTTCTGGCCCAGCTGATCCTGGCCCCAGCTCTGCTGCGCGCTGGAGCCGAAGTAGAATTCCTGCACCGTGACGCCTGACTGGTTCACCAGGGTGAAGCTCGTATCGCATTGGGCAGAGGCGGCGGTGGTCAGGCCACCAGCCAGGAGAACGGCGAGAAGAGTACGGCGAAGAGACACAATGACATCCTTGTTCATGTCAGGGCGTCTAACGTTCGGCCGGCTGCGGGGTCAAGGCTCCGGCCCATCGCGGCACCAGGCCGCGCACCGCGGCGCCAATGGCGCTTTGCGGTTCGGAAGGCGGGGACATCCGCTGCCGCTGTTCTTCCGCCGCCACACAGTTCTGGCTGGCCTTGGCGAGGGCGGCGGCGCTGGGCTGCCCCGCATCCAGCCCATCCAGCAGGCAGCGATCATACACGGTCAGTTCGAACTGCGGCGAGCAACCGAAGGAGGAACGGTCCGCCCGCGCCGCGGTCAGCACCACGCGATTGGGCCGCGCCATCGCGCCCTGCGCGAAATTGCCGGTGAAACAGCCCGAGGCGATGACGAAGGTGGGTGCCTGGCCGCAGCCCTGGCTGAGCGCGGCATCGAGGTTGGCCGGGTTGATGAAGCTGTTCTCCGCGGCAAGCGCCAGGCCACGCTGCGGCGCGCCGTGCATCGTCAGGAATACCAGGCAGGCCTCGCCCGCGGCGGGGCGCAGGCCGGCGATGGCGCCCAGAACATCGGCCCGCAGCGCCGGCTCGGCGCCCGCGGCCACACGGTCGCGCCGGGCTGAGAAGCTGCGGATGGTCGCCACCCCCCCGCCGGCGCGCAGCCGCGCGCCCATGCGCTCGACCGCCCGGTCCCAGACCTCCAGGCTGGGGTCGCCGGCGACCAGCACGGCGTGCCACCGTGGCGAAGCCTTCTCCGCCGTAGCCCTCTCCGCCGCGGCCACCGGCGCCGTGGGCCCGGCGCAGCCGGTGGTGACGAGCAGGGCAAGCAGCAGGGCGTGCAACCGTCGCGGCAGGCCGAGGTGGAGCGGAGCTTCATTCATGCCGTCATTCTGCACCGGGCCTAGTATTCGGCAAACATTCGGCTGATCTCTGCATGATCATCCGTCCGGGTCAGCGCCAGCATCAGCAGGATGCGCGCCTTCTGCGCATTGAGGTTGTCGGCGTCGATGAAGCCGGGCTCACGTTTGCGTGCGGTGCCGAACACCCGGCCTGAACCGGCGCGGGAGGAGACGACGACCTTCACCCCCTGCCGGGCCACCCGGTCCAGCGCATCCGCCTCGCCCGGGCTCATGAAGCCGGGCGCGAAGCCGGCGATGACGATGCCCCTGGCGCCGGCCTGGGCGAAGGCCCCCGCCGCCGCGCCATCGCCCCCGGCGTAGGAGACCATGACGTCCACGCGCGGCAGCGCGGTGATTCCGGTCATGTCGAATTCGGTGTCCGGCCCGGCGCGTCGCATCGGTTTGCGGTACCAGGCGATGCGGTCGCCGTCGCAATGGCCGAGCACGCCGAAATCCGGTGAACGGAAGGTTTGCATGCGCGATGTGCTGGTCTTGGTGACCTCGCGCGCCGCGTTGATCTCGTCGTTCAGCACGACCAGCGCGCCCAGGCCGCGCGCCACAGGGTCGGCCGCCACGCGGATGGCGTTGGCGAGGTTCATCGGCGCGTCGGATGCGAGGCCCGAGGAGGGGCGCTGGGCGCCCACCACCACGATCGGCACGTGAAGTTTATGCGTCAGGCTGAGGAAGTACGCGGTCTCCTCCAGTGTCGCGGTGCCGTGGCCGATGACGATGCCGGCCGCCAGCGGATGCGCCGCCAGGGACGCGTGGCACAGCGCCAGCAACTCCAGCCACTCCGGCGGCCCCAGCGCCGTGCTGGCCACGTTGCGGAAGCGAATGGGCACGATATCGGCCTTTTCCAGCACCTGCGGCCAGTACGCGATGATCTCGTCCGCCGCCATGAAGCGCCCCTGGGCGCCGTAATCCATGATGTCGAAGGGGCCACCCTGGCCCAGCGCACTCATCGTGCCGCCGGTGCCGATGAACAGCACCTGGGGTTTGTGGCTCATCGTGATCTCCTGTCGTGTCCCTTCCATCCTGGCGCGGTTCGGGGCGCGGCGCGATGGCCCGGAAATCGGTGGCAACCCCGGCGCCCCTTCGTCGTTCCTTCGTCAGCCCGAGTGATTGGGTGGAATACGCCAGATGAAAAGGAACAATCCCGATGAACGTGGCCCGCATCCTGATGCTGGGCGGCCTGACCGCCGGCCTTGCCCTCCCCTTTGCCGCACAAGCGCAGACAACGACGCAAACAGCGCCGCTGACCACCCCGCAGAGCACGCCGGGCGCCAGCCAAGCCCAGCGCCCCGCCACCGCCTCGCCCACCCGCACCGATGATGTGATCGTGGCCGCTTCCGAGCTGGAATACGGCGCCAACAGCTACACCGAGGGCCAGGCCCGCGGGCGGCTGGAGGAGCACGGCTTCAGCGCCATCACCAATCTTCGCCGTGACGATAACGGCCTGTGGCGTGCCACGGCGTCGCGTAGCGGCACAAGCAGCGATGTGGCGATGGACTTCCGGGGCCGCATCGCGCACGGCGCTGGCGTGGCGACCATCGGCCCGCGCCCGGCCGCGACCGGTACCAGCGGCACCGTGAACCGCGCTGCGCCCGATGGCACGCCGGGCAACCCGCCCGGCACCGCGGTTGGCCGCGCGCTGGGCACTTCCGGCGCGCCGGACGGTACGCCTGGCAACCCACCGGGTACCGCTGTCGGCCGTGCGCTGGGCACGACCGGCGCACCTGATGGCGCACCCGACGGCACACGGGGCAACCCGCCCTCGACAGCGGTTGGCCGCGCCGTGGACGGCACGCAGGGCCGTGTTTCCACGCCGGACGGCACGCCGGGCAACCCGCCCGGCACCGCCGCTGGCCGCGCGGTGGACCGCGCGACGGGAACCAACACCCCCGGCACGACCCCTGGCATGACCCCTGGCATGACCCCCGCACCGGCCCGCTGACGTGACGCTGCGGCCTGTCATCGGGCAGGCCGCTCTTCCCCTTATCCGGAGATCAACTTCATGACAGACCAGACCTACGCCCGACTTTTCGACAGCTACGCCTCCGCCAGCAGCGCGGTGCATGCCTTAGAGGCAGCCGGCTTCTCCGACGATAACATTTCGGTGATCAGCCGAGATCACGGTGACAATGCGCATGCCGCCGGGGCGGAAACCGGTGCAGGCACCGGGGCCACCGTCGGCACGCTGGTGGGCGGCGGTGCAGGCCTGCTGGCCGGCATCGGCATGCTGGCAATTCCCGGCATCGGCCCGCTGGTCGCGGCAGGCTGGATGGTGGCGGCGTTGACCGGCGCCGGCGCAGGTGCCGCGGCTGGTGGCCTGCTCGGCTCGCTGACCGGCTCGGGCGTCGATGAGGCTGACGCGCATGTGTATGCCGAAGGCGTGAGCCGTGGCGGCACTCTGGTGACCGTACGCGCTGATTCCAGCCGCATCGCGCAGGCGCGACAGATCATGGATCAGCACGGCCCCGTCGACAGCGCGACGCGCGCCGGCGAATACCGCGCCAGCGGCTGGACCGGCTACACGCCGGACGGCACCCCTGGCAACCCGACCGGCACCGTTACCAGCCGGACGACCGATGACGTGCTGGGCACCAACATCTCCGGCGCGCGGCCCGAGAATGACCGGCACAACCCACCTGGCACCGCGGCGACCCGCGCCATGGACGATGTGGCCGGCACTAACACGAGCGGCGCCCGGCCGGGCAATGACATGCGCAACCCGCCCGGCACCGCGGCAACCCGCGCGATGGACGACGTTGCCGGCACCAATGTCAGTGGTGCACGGCCGGAGAACAACGACCGTCGCTGATCGGGCCACCGGGCCGGCCCGTTGACGGGCCGGCCATGCTGAAGACGGCGGTCACCCCAGAGTGGCCGCCGTTTTTCATGTGCGGTTCGCCACGATGCTGGTCGTAAGCCTTGACACGCAGGTTAGCTTGCCGTCGCCCCGCCGTAACTCGATGTTCCAGACATGGATGTTACGGCCAACGCGGACCGGGCGACATTCCGCCGTCACCACGTCACCCTTCGGAACCGGCAGCAGGTGGTTGGCGTTGATCTCCAGCCCCACCGCGCCATAACCCTCGTCGCAGCACAACACCGACGCTAGCGAGCCGACGGTTTCAGCCAGCACAACCGAGACCCCGCCATGCAATATGCCGAAGGGTTGAACGTGTCGCTCATCCACCGGCATCTCCGCGCGCACGAAGTCATCCCCCACTTCGGTGATGCGAATGCCCAGCAGGCCGTTGACCGTATTCACGTTGCGGGCATGCATCGCGGCAATGCTGGGTGGCCGCTTCCAGAGACTCATGGTGGGGTCCTTGCTGTGCGGCGGCAGGCTGGGCCGCGTAGGGGCATTGTCAACTCCAGCGTGCTATGGTGCGTCGCACCATGAGCCACCCCCTTCCGGACGGTCGAAATCCCGCGGTTGAACTGCACGTGGTGCTCGATATCTCGCGCCTGCTGTCCTCCGCCTTCCGCGGCTATCCGTCCGGGATAGACCGGGTCGAATTCGCACATGCGCGACACTGGCGCGCCGCTCCGGACCATGGTTGCAGCTTCGTGGCGCTCAGCCCGTGGGGCGGCTTTGCCCTGGTGCCGCGGCCGGCCGCGCTGGCGCTGCTGGATGCGCTGGGCGGAGCGCTGGCCGAGGGTGTATTGGGCGGCCCGTCGCACCGCGCCGCCCGGTTGCAGGCGGTGGCGTTACATGCCCGGTTGGCCAGCGGCATCGGCCAGTCGGCGCTGCTGGCCCGTATCCGTGAACGGCCAGGCAGCGTCTTCCTGCTGGTGTCGCACAAGTCGCTGGAGCGGGCGGCGCCGATTCGGGCGCTGCAGGATGCGGGAGCCCGCTTCGTACCCCTGATCCATGACCTGATCCCGATCAGTCACCCCGAATACAACCGGCCCCGGCAGAGCCTGGCGCATCTCCGGCGCATGCAGGTCACCGCCGCCCTGGCGGATGCGGTGCTGGTCAACAGCGCGGCCACCGGTGCTGCGCTCACCCACCACCTGATGGCGCTGGGCTCGCCGCCGCCGCGCATCCAGGTGGCTCCGCTGGGCTTCGATCTGCCGCCGGCCGACAGCATTCCCCCCGCCCCCCGCCCCGAGACACCCTATTTCGTCATGCTCGGCACCATCGAGCCCCGTAAAAACCACCTGATGATGCTCTCGGTGTGGCGCGACATGGCGCAGACCATCGGGCCGGGCGCTCCGCGCCTGGTCATCCTGGGACGGCGCGGCTGGGAGAACGAGCCGGTGTTCCGCATGCTCGACCGCTGCGGCGGTTTCGGCCAGCTGGTGGAGGAGCGCGGCATGGTGGGGGACGGCGTCATCGCCTCCGTGCTGTCGGGTGCCAGGGCGCTGCTGTTTCCCAGTTTCGCCGAGGGCTACGGCATTCCGCTGGTCGAGGCGCTGAGCCTGGGCGTCCCGGCGATCTGCTCCGACATCCCCGCCCTGGTCGAAGTCGGCGCCGGAGTGCCCGAGCACCTGCATCCGCTGGACGGCGCGGGCTGGCGCCGCGCGGTGCTCGACTACGCGTCCGATGGCAGCCGGGCGCGGGCGGCGCAGCTCCGCCGCCTGTCGCAATGGGCGCGACCGGAATGGAGCGACCATTTCGCCATCACCGGCCGGCTGCTGGGACGGCTCGCGGCCGAGCCCCGCGGGCGGTTCCATCACCGCGGCGGCGCGGCGCTGCCTGAGGGCATCGCCCTGCCACCTGCGGTTGCAGCAGCCCAACCGGGCGTGCGATGAACGTCCGTATGCCAGCCTCCTCCCCGCCACGCCCGCCGACGGGCGCCGCACCTTGAGAGGCGGGGCGCCCGTGCCCGACAGCCCGATTGCTGTGGTCGGCGCGGCCTGCCGGCTGCCCGGCGCGCCGGACCTGGCCGCCTTCTGGTCGCTGCTGGCCGGGGGGCGGGATGCCGTCAGCCAGGTCCCGGCCGACCGGTTCGACCAGTCCGCCTGGCTGCACCCGCGCCGGCAGGAGCCGGGCAAGACCTACACCTTCGCCGCCGGGGTGCTGGGCGATGTGCTGGGCTTCGATCACGCGGTCTTCGGCCTGTCCCCGCGCGAGGCGGCGGAGATGGACCCGCAGCAGCGCCTGATCCTGGAGCTGGTACGGCAGGCGCTCGAACATGCGGGTTGGCCTGAATCGACCGTCGCCGGGCGCGATCTGGGTGTCTACATGGGCGCCAGCACGACCGACTGGGGCGATTTGCGGCAGTTCGACCCACCGGGCGCCGACCGCTACATGATGACCGGCGCGGCGCTCTCCATCGTCGCCAACCGGGTCAGCAACATCTTCGACCTGCGCGGGCCGGCGCAGACCATCGACACGGCATGTTCGTCGGGGCTGGTGGCGCTGCATCACGCCGCCGAGGCGTTGCGGCTACGGCGCATCCCGGCCGCGGTGGTCGGCGGCGTGAACATGCTGCTCAGCCCGTTTCCCTTCGGTGGCTTCGCCAGAGCTCCGATGCTCAGCCCCAGCGGCCGCTGCCACGCCTTCGATGCGCGCGCCGATGGCTATGTGCGGGCCGAAGGCGGCGCGGTGGTGCTGCTCAAGCGGCTGGACGATGCGCTGGCCGATGGCGACGAGGTGCACGGCGTCATCCTGGCGTCGGGCGTCAATGCTGCGGGGCGCACGGTGGGGCTGTCGCTGCCTAACCAGCAGGCCCAGGCCAACCTGCTGAAATCATTGCTGCTGGCCGCGGATGTGGCGCCCGACCGTATCGGCTATTTCGAGGCGCATGGCACCGGCACCCCAGCCGGCGACCCGATCGAGGCCAGCGCGATCGGCGAGGCGGTGGGCAGCCGGCGTACCGGCGGCGCGCTGCCGATCGGCTCCGCCAAGACCAATATCGGCCATACCGAGGCCGCGTCAGGGCTGGTCGGGCTGGTCAAGGGGCTGCTGATGCTGCGGCACGGCCAGGTGCCGCCAAGCCTGCATTTCGAGACCGCCAATCCGAATATCGACTTTCGGGCGCTGGGCCTGCGGGTGGCGACGAAGCTGGAGCGGCTGGGGCCGGACCCGGTGCTGGGTATCAACAGCTTCGGCTTCGGCGGGACCAATGCGGGCATCCTGCTGGCGGCGCCGGCGCGGGTGCGGTCCCGGGGGGCGGCCGGGGGGGCAGCCAGGGGCGGCAAGCTGCCGCCGCTGCTGCTGTCGGCGCGGTCGGAGGCTGCGCTGGCCGGGTTGGCCGACCGCTTCGGCGATGCGCTGGATGGCGCGCCCGCCCCGCGTACCGCGGCGTTGCTGCGCGGCCAGGCGCGGCATCGCGACCTGCTGCAGCACCGCCTCGTCGCCCGTGGCGCCACCGGTAGCGAGCTGGCGGCGAAGCTTCGCCAATGGCGCCGGAGCGGCGAGGCGGATGGGCTGGCGCCGGGCCAGGCGCCACGCGGCCGCGGCGTGGCCTTCGTCTTCAGCGGCAACGGCGCGCAGTGGCCGGGCATGGCGCAGGCGGCCATGGCCCGCAACCAGGGCTTCCGCGCCGCGATCCGGGACGTGGATGCCGAATTGCGCCCCCTGCTGGGTTGGAGCGTCGCGCGCAGCCTGGCGGAGGGGGTGGACGCCGCCACCCTGGCCTCGACCGACGCGGCCCAGCCGCTGCTCTTCGCGGTGCAGGTCGCGCTCGTCGCCGCGCTGGCCCGGCATGGCGTGACGCCGGCGTTGGTGCTGGGCCATTCGGTGGGCGAGGTGGCGGCGGCGCATGTCGCCGGGCTGCTCGACCTGGGCGCCGCCTGCCGCCTGATCGTTACGCGCAGCCGGCACCAACATGCCACGCACGGGCAGGGCGGCATGGCAGCGCTGGGCGCCGCGGCGGAGGCGGCGGCGCCGGTGCTGGCGGCCTGCAGCGCACCGGGCGAGCCGCCTCTGGAGATCGCGGCGATCAACGCACCCGGCGCGATCACCGTGGCCGGCCCCCCGGCGGCGCTGGCCCGGCTGGACGCCGCATCCCGCGAAAAGCGCTGGAGCTTCATCCCGCTCGACCTCGACTACGCCTTCCACTCCAGCTTCATGGACCCGGTACGCACCGGGCTGATGGCGGAGCTGCGGCGCATCCGGGGCCGGGCGCCCGCCATCCCGATGGTCAGCACCGTCACCGCCGAGGTGATGCGCGCGGCCGATTGCCGCGCCGAGTACTGGTGGCGCAACCTGCGCGAACCGGTCCGTTTCGAAGCGGCGGTGGCCCGCGCGGCGCAGTTTCAGCCCCGGTTGTTCCTGGAGATCGGCCCCAACCCGGTGCTGCTGAGCTATCTGCGCGAGGGGCTGCGGGCGGCGGGGAGCGAGGCCGCCTACAGCCATACACTGTCGAAGCGCGACGTGCCGGGCGACCCGCTGCCGGTCATGGTCGACCGCGCGACCGCGCTGGGCGCCGACCCGCGCGCGGCAATCGAATATGCTGGGCCGGCGGCGCGCGAGGGGCTGCCCGGGGCGCCCTTCCAGCGCACCCTGGCAAGCATGCCACGCAGCGGAGAACGGCTGCTGCTGGCGGGCGAGGCGACCGACCACCCGCTGCTCGGCCACCGCCGCTCGGCCGAGGCGCGCGAATGGACGCAGCATATCGACCTGGCCCTGCAACCCTGGCTGGCCGATCACCGGCTGGCTGGCGAGGCGGTGCTGCCGGCAGCGGCCATGCTGGACATGGCGCTGGCCGCCGGGCAGGCGCGGCACCGGCAGGCGGTGGCGCTGGAAGTCAGCGAATTCCACATTTTGCGCGCCATGCCGCTGGAAGCGGAGCGAATGCGGGAGATGCGCTCGCGGCTGGATGAGGACGGGCAGTTCACCCTGGAATCGCGACGCCGGCTGAGCGAGGAGCCATGGTCGCTGCATGCCCGCGGCCAGGTGCGGGAAGTGCCGCGGCTGCCACAGGCCGTCGCCGCCGATCTAGCCCCCAATCTAGCCCCCATGCGGGTCATCGACACCGCGCACCTGGTCGCCATGGCGCATGCGGCAGGGCTGGATTACGGCCCGGCCTTCCAGCCGGTGGCGTCGCTGGCGATTGCCGGAGGCCGCGCGCGGGCGACGCTGACCCTGCCCGGCACAGCACCGCCCGACGCGGCTTTCCTACTGCATCCGGTGCGGCTGGACGGCGCCATGCAGGGGATGATCGGCCTGCTGGAGGATGGAGGGATCGAGGCCGGGTATGGCTTCGTGCCGGTGCGCGCGACGCGGCTGGTGGTGCGGTGCGGCGCCCCCCCCGCCGCGACCGCCGACATCACGCTGGTGGTGCGGGGCGAACGCTCAGCCGCGGCCGATCTGGTGCTGCGCGACGGCGCGGGCGAGGCCGTGGCGGTGCTGGAAGGCTGCTGGGTGCAGAAGCTGCGCCTGCCCGGCCGGGTCGATCCGGCGCTGGACATTTTCCGGATGGAGCAGGTGCCGATGCCGCCGGCCGCCGATGCGGCGCCGCCGATCGACCTGGAGACCGCCCTTGCGGCCTTGGAGGTCGAGGACCAGGCGCATGACCTCTCCGAGGCGGCGATGCTGCTGGAGGGCTATGCCGCGGCGGCGGCCGGCGCCGCGCTGCTGGGAGGGCTGCCGCCCGGCGCATACACCGATTCGTTGGCGGCGCTGGCGGGCGAGGATGCGCTGCCGCCGCAGGGCGAGATATGGCGCCAGGTGCTGCTTGAGGAGCCGGGCCTGGTGCATGAGCTGGCCTGGCTGGCGGATGCCGCGGAAAGCGCCGCCCTGCCCAACCGCGCATCCGCCGCATGGCCCTCGGCCGATGCCCGCAGTTTCGAGGGCATGGCACTGCTGCTGGCCGGCGCGGTGCGCCGCTGGGCGGCCGCCTGGCCCCCCGGCAGGCCGCTGCGGGTGCGGGAGGTCGCGGCCGGGCCAGGGCCGCTGACACGGCTGCTGGTGGCCGCGTTGGCGGCGTCCGGCCGGCCGGCGCGGCTGCACGCCGCTTCGCTGCCCGAAGGGCGTTCGCCGCTGGCGCCGGCCGGGCTGGGACAGCAACTGGAATTCACCACCTCGGCCTGGGACCCGCTGGGGGCGGAGCCGCCGCCGCTGGTTGCCGACATCGTGGTAGGCATGCTGCCGGCCCTGAAGCTGCGCCGCGGCGTGCATGGCGGCGACGCGCCTTTGGCCGAGGCGCTACGCCACGCCCTGCTGCCCGGCGGCGCCCTGCTGCTGACCGAAGCGCTGCCCGGCCCGATCTGGGACTTCACCCTGGGCCAGGACCCCGGCTGGTGGCAGGCCCTGCCGCCGCCGGACGAGACCCAGCTGGCTCAGCAGATGGCGGAGGCCGGCTGGTGCGACGTGGCGGTGCACCGGCTCGCCTCCGTGCCCATGCCGGTGGCGGTGGTGGCCGCCCGCGCACCCGTGGGGCCCTCGGTACTGCCCGCCGCCCTGCCGCGCCGGCTGGTGCTGGTGGCCGATGCGCCACCCATGCCGCTGCGCACCGCCCTGGCGCAGCTGGCGCAGGCGCGCGGCGCCGAGGTGCTGGGCGGGGCGCTTGCCGAGGCGGCGGCCATCAGCCCCCGCAGCATGCAGGGCGCCTGCCTGGTGGTTATGCTGGCCCCGGGCGGTGAAATCGCCCTGTTGGCCCCGGGCGATGAAATCGCCCTGCTGGCCCCTGGCGACGAAGTCGCCTTGCTGATCCGGGGTGACGAAGTCGCCCGGGTAACTCCTGGTAACGAGGTGGCGGCGACGCTGGCGCAGCTGGCCCGGCTGGCGGCCGGCGCCCAGGGTGCAGTCAGCAGCATGCGCATCGTGACGCGAGGTGCTGCGACGCATCCCGGCAGCGCCGCGGCGCAAGCGATGGCCCGTGTGCTGGCCAATGAAATGCCCGGCCTGAAGCCGCGACGCATCGACCTGGCGGGTGCGCTGCCGGTGGTGGATGCCGCCCGCCGGCTGCTGGCGGAACTGCAGCACGAGACGCACCCCGAGAGCGAGATCGCGGTCAGCGCCGCCGGCCGCATGGTGCCGCGGCTGCGGCAGGGGCTGCCGGCCGCTACCGCGCCGGAAGGGCCGCTGATGCTGGCCGTCGCCCAGCCCGGCCAGCTTTCCAGCCTGCACTGGGTGCCGATGGCCAGCCCCGCGCCCGGCGAGGGCGAAGTCGCCATCCGGGTCGAAGCGGCCGGGCTGAACTTCCGCGACCTGATGTGGGCGCAGGGGCTGCTGCCGGAGGAGACGCTGCTGCCAGGCTTCGCAGGCCCCGGGCTTGGCATCGAATGCGCCGGAATCGTCGAGGCGGTCGGCGCCGGCACCAGCTGGCAGGTGGGCGACGCCGTGTTCGGCTTCGCCCCGCGTGCCCTGGCCGGGCGGGTGGTGACGCGGGGCGACGCGCTGGCCGCGCGGCCGCCCGCGCTCTCTGCCGCCGCCGCGGCCACCGTGCCGGTCGCCTTCATGACCGCGGTCTATGCGCTGGAGGAACTGGCGCGCATCGAGCCCGGCGAGGTCGTGCTGATCCATGGCGGTGCCGGCGCCGTCGGCCTGGCCGCCCTGCAGGTGGCGTTGAACGCCGGCGCCCGCGTGGTCGCCACCGCGGGCAGCACGGCCAAGCGCGCCTTCCTGCGCGAGGCGGGCGCTGAGCTGGTGCTGGACAGCCGCGACCCGGGCTTTGCCGACCGGCTGCGGGCCTCGGGCATCGCCGGCGTCGACGTGGCCCTGAACTCGCTCGCCGGCGAGGCCATGGAGCGCACGCTGGGCCTGATGCGCCCGTTCGGCCGCTTCATCGAACTGGGCAAGCGCGACTATGCCGAGAACCGGCGCGTGGCGCTGCGGCCGATGCGCCGCAACGTGACCTATTTCGCGGTGGATGTGGATGAGCTGCCGCGCGCCCGCCCCGCGGTGGCGCAGCGCCTGCTGGCCAGCATCGCGCAGCGCCTGGGCAACGGGCTGTTCCAGCCGCTGCCCTTCGCGCGGCGGGAGGCGGATGAGGCGGAGGCCGCGTTCCGCACGCTGCAGGCCAGTGGCCAGATCGGCAAGCTGGTCATCGTACCGCCCGCCCAGGTCGCCGCCGCGCCGGTGCGCGACTGGCATCCCGGCGCCGGCACCGTGGTGGTGCTGGGCGGCATGCAGGGTTTCGGCTTGGCGGCGGCACGTTGGCTGGCGGCGCGGGGGGTGTCCCGCCTGGCGCTGGTGCCACGCCGGGGCCCCGCCACGCCGGGCGGCGATGCGGCGCTGGCCATGCTCGGCCCCGATGCCCGCGCCCATGCCTGCGACGCGACGGACGCCGCCGCGCTGGCCGCCACGCTGGCGGAAATCCGCCGGCAGGGCCCGATCACCGGCGTGGCCCACGCCGCCGCCGTGTTCGAGGATGGCACGGCGGCGGGGCTCGATACGCGCCGCACCGCCCGGGTGCTGGCCGCCAAACTCACCATCGCCGAGCATCTGGACCGGCTGACGGCGGATGACCCGCTGACGCTGTTCCTGCTGTTCAGCTCCGCCACCGTGCCGGTCGGCAGCCCGGGTCAGGCTGCCTACGTCGCGGCCAATGCGGCGATGGAGGCGGTGGCGCGCCGCCGCGCGGCCCGGGCCCGCCCGGCCTGCGCCGTGCAGTGGGGCCCCATCGGAGATGCCGGCGTGCTGGGGGGCGACGAGGCCACCGCCGCCGGGCTGTCGCGCCGGCTGGGTGCCGTGGCGCTGCCGGCCGCGCAGTGCCTGGCGGCGCTGCCGGCCATCCTGGCCTCGGGCGTGCCCGTCGTCGGCGTCGCCCGCATCCTGTGGCAGCAGGCGGGGGCGGCGC
>JACMRO010000268.1 GCA_014376425.1 Rubritepida sp. | reverse complement strand
CGACGCGCCGGTGATCGGCCTGGAGCCCTCATGCATCACCACCTTGCGCGACGAGTTCCTGGCCTTGCTGCCAGGTGCTGCGAGCGAGGCGCTGGCCGCCCGCGCCTTCCTGATCGGCGAGTTCCTGGATGCCGAGAAGCCCGCCATTGACTGGCGCGAAACGCCGACCACCGCGCATGTGCACGGGCATTGCCACCAGAAGGCGTTCGGCGCCTTCCCACCGGCGCTGGCCGTGCTGGGCCAAGTGCCGGGGCTGGAGGTCGCGCCCATCGCCGCCTCCTGCTGCGGCATGGCCGGCAGTTTCGGCTACCAGGAGGAGAACCAGGCCGCGTCGCGCGCGATGGCCGAGGCATCGCTACTGCCGGCGGTGCGCGCTGCTGCCGCAGATCACGTCATCGTGGCCGATGGCACGTCCTGCCGGCACCAGATCGCCTCGCTCGGCGGCCGGCAGGCTGTGCATTCGGTCATGGTGCTGGACCGCGCCCTGCCCGTGGCCTGAAGGGCACAGCCGCCAGCGGCCTTGCGACGCCGCCTGTTCAACCGCGCCGGCTTTGCTATGGAGGAAGTAACGAGGCTCAGGAGTTCCCCATGCGCATGCGATTCGCGGTCGCCCTCACGCTTGCCCTGGGGGCAGGTGCCGCGGCGAGCGCTCAGGCGCAGACGCTGACGGTGAGCGGTCTGTATATCGGCGCGGGCATCGGCGGCACGATGCTCAACAACACCATCAACCGGAACACACCCATCGGCTTCTTCGGCCAGGGCAATGGTAGCCAGTTCAGCTACGGCGTGGGCCCGGCCGGCCAGGTCGCCATCGGCTGGGGCTTCGGCAACGGGTTCCGCGCCGAGATGGAGGGCTATCTGCGCCGCCCCAGCCTCGACAGCGTCACATTATTCGGCAATGGCAGCTTCTCGGGCGGCCTGGTCAGCCGCAACGGCCGGGCGCAGGTCTATGGCTTCATGGCCAACGCCTATTACGATTTCGACCTGTCGGCCCTGGGCTCGGTGTTCCGCTACGTGCAGCCCTATGTCGGCGCCGGCCTGGGCGCGGCCTATTCGGAATTCAGCAACCTGCAGACCGACGCCTTCGGCAGCCTGCGCACCACGGCGGGCGGCACCGGCCGCACCTTGGCCTACCAGGCCATCCTGGGCGTCGCGGTGCCGATGGACTACGTCGCCCCCGGCTTGGCCGTCACCGCCGAATATCGGTATTTCGGCGCCACGGCGCCACGCCTTTCGGTCCGCACCGCCACCATCCCCACCGCCAATCAGCCGGCCTTCGTGCTGGCCGCCCTGGACCGCACCGTCAGCCCCGGCATCGGCAGCCACAACTTCACGGTGGGCCTGCGCTATGCCTTCAACACGCCGGGCGACGTGCCGGTGGCGGCACCCGTGGCGCTGGGCTTCGCCGTGCCGCAATACCAGCAACGGCCGCAGGCGCAGAATTTCGCGGTTTACTTCCCGCTGAGCAGTAGCAATTTGGATGGCGCCGCCCGCGGCACGGTGTCGCAGGCGGCGCAGATGGCGCGTTCGGCCGGCGCCTCGGGCCTGGATGTGGTGGGCTCGGCCGATGGCGCGATGAACCCCCGCAACCGGGCATTATCTGCCCGCCGTGCCGAGATCGTGGTGGCGGAACTGGTGCGGCAGGGCATCCCGCGCAACGCCATCAGCGTGTGGGCGGTGGGCGGAACCGGGCCGGTTGAAGCCCAGTCACGCCGTGTGGACATCGCACTGCGATGAAGGCCGCCATCGTCACCGAACAAGGGCTGCGGGTGCAGGATGTGCCGGTGCCCAGGCCAGGGCCAGAGCAGGTGCTGCTGCGGCTGCGCGCCATCGGGCTGAACCGGGCCGATCTGGGCGTCGCGGCGGGACATGCGCATGGCGCGGTGGGCGGCGTGGGCGCGATCCCCGGCCTGGAAGCCGCGGGCGAGGTGGTGGAGTGCGGCGCCGATGTGCCGGGCCACATCACCCCCGGCATGCGGATGATGGGCAGCATGGGCGCCTGCTACGCCGAATACGCGGTGGCCGATTGGGGCCGGCTGAACCCGCTGCCCTCCAACAACATGGGCTGGGAGGTGGCGGCGACGCTGCCGGTGGCCTTGCAGACCATGCACAACGCGGTGGTGACGCACGGGCTGTGCGCGCCCGGAAGCGCCATCATGATTCAGGGCGCCAGCTCGGGCGTCGGGCTGATGGGGCTGCAGATCGCGAAGTTCATGGGCGCCACGGTGGTGGTCGGCAGCTCGACCAACCCTCAGAAGCGCGCCCGGCTGGCTGAATTCGGCGCCACGCTGGCGGTGGACAGCAACGATCCAGGCTGGGTGGGCCAGGTGCTGGAGGCGACCGGCGGCCGCGGCGTGGATGCCGTGGTGGACCAGATCAGCGGTCCCCTGGTCAGCCAGACCCTGGCGGCTACGCGCATCCTGGGCCGTATCGTCAATGTCGGTCGTCTGGGCGGCACCCGCGCCGAGTTCGACTTCGACCTGCATGCGGCGCGGCGCATCGACTACATCGGCGTCACCTTTCGCACCCGATCGACCGAGG
>JACMRO010000267.1 GCA_014376425.1 Rubritepida sp. | reverse complement strand
TCGTGGTCGGCTCCTCGCAGCGCTTTGGCGTGCCGCTGGGCTATGGCGGGCCGCATGCGGCATTCATCGCGGCCAAGGGTGCCCTGAAGCGGTTGCTGCCGGGCCGGCTCGTCGGCGTCTCCATCGACGCCGCCCGCGCGCCCGCCATGCGCCTGGCATTGCAGACGCGTGAGCAGCATATCCGGCGCGAGAAGGCGACCAGCAACATCTGCACCGCGCAGGTGCTGCTGGCGGTGATGGCCGGCATGTATGCGGTGTGGCACGGCCCCGAAGGGCTGCGACGCATCGCATCGCGCGTCGCGTTACAGGCGCGGCTGCTGGCCGGCGCCGCTGGCATGGCCGTGCGGCACGACGCCTTCTTCGACACCGTGGTGTTCGAAACCGGCGCCCGGACGGACGCGGTGATGGCGGCCGCGCTCGATGCCGGTTTCAACCTGCGCCGGCTCGACGGCGCGGTCGCCATCGCGCTGGATGAGACGGTGACGCGTGCTGAGCTCACGACACTGGCCGCCATCCTCGGCGGCGCGCTGGGTACCGTGGCCGGCGGCATTCCGCGCGCGCTGGAACGCATCACGCCGACCCTGACCGCCGAAGTCTTCTCCAGCCACCATTCCGAACACGCCATGCTGCGCTACATCAAGCGGTTGGAGGACCGGGACGTGGCGTTGAACCGCAGCATGATCGCGCTGGGGTCCTGCACCATGAAGCTGAATGCGACCGCCGAGATGATCCCCATCACCTTCCCCGGTTTCGCCAACATCCACCCCTTCGCGCCCGCCGACCAGGCGCAGGGCTACATCACCATGATCCGCCGCCTCGAATCCTGGCTGGCCGACGTGACCGGCTTTGCCGCCGTGTCGCTGCAGCCCAATGCCGGCAGCCAGGGCGAATATGCCGGGCTGCTGGCGATCCGCGCCTGGCACCGCAGCCGCGGCGACACGCAGCGCGACATCTGCCTCATCCCCAGCTCCGCCCATGGCACCAACCCGGCATCGGCGGTGATGGCAGGCATGAAGGTCGTCGTCGTCGGCTGCGACCGCGACGGCAACATCGACGTGGCGGACCTCAAGGCGAAGGCTGCCCAGCACGCCGACAGGCTGGCGGCGCTGATGGTCACCTACCCCAGCACTCATGGCGTGTTCGAGGAGGCCATCCAGGAAATCTGCGCCGCGATCCACGCCGCCGGCGGCCAGGTTTACATGGATGGCGCCAACATGAACGCGCAGGTCGGCATCACCTCGCCGGGCAGGATCGGCGCCGATGTGTGCCACCTCAACCTGCACAAGACCTTCTGCATCCCGCATGGCGGCGGCGGGCCGGGGGTGGGGCCGATCGGCGTGGCCGCGCACCTCGCACCCCACCTGCCCAACCACCCGATGCTGGCCGAGGCGGGGCCGGCGACGGGCTTCGGCCCGGTCAGCGCGGCACCCTTCGGGTCGGCCGCGATCCTGCCGATCAGCTATGCCTACATCCGGATGATGGGGGCGGCGGGGCTAACGCGCGCCACCCAGGTCGCCATCCTGAACGCCAACTACATCGCGACCCGGCTGCGCGACCACTTCCCCATCCTATACCGCGGCGCGCAGGGAATGGTGGCGCATGAATGCATCCTGGACTGCCGCGGCTTCCAGCAGGGCGGCGGCGTGCTGGTGGAGGATATCGCCAAGCGCCTGCAGGATTACGGCTTCCATGCGCCGACGATGTCCTGGCCGGTGAGCGGCACGCTGATGGTGGAACCCACAGAAAGCGAGCCCAAGGCGGAGATGGATCGCTTCATCGATGCCATGATCTCGATCCGCGCCGAGATCCGCGCCGTCGAACAGGGCCGCGCCGACCGGGTCGACAACGTGCTTAAGAACGCCCCGCACACCGCCACCGAGGTGCTGAGCGAGGACTGGGCGCACCCCTACACCCGCGAACAGGCCGCCTTCCCGCTGCCCTTCGTGCGGGCGCAGAAATACTGGCCGCCGGTGAAGCGGGTGGACAATGTGTATGGCGACCGCAACCTGGTCTGCACCTGCGCGCCGCTGGAGGAATACGCCAACCAGCAACTGCAGGTGGCGGCGGAGTAGATTGCCGAAGGATGGGCCCAACCGGCGGCGCGACACGCCGCCGGAGCCGGGCGGCTGGGAGACGCTGTCGCATCGCCGCGTCGTCGACGACCGCTGGCTGAAACTGGACGCGGAGGCGGTGCGCACCCCGGCCGGCGTGGTGCTCGACCCGTGGTGGCTGCTCGATTTTCCGGACTGGGTGCTGATCGTGCCCCTGACCACCCTGGGCGAGGTGGTACTGATCCGGCAATGGCGGCAGGGCGCGCGGGGTTTCGTGCTGGAGACGCCCGGCGGCGTGATCGACGGCACCGACGCCGATGCGCAGGAAGCGGCGCGGCGCGAATTGCTGGAAGAGACCGGCTACGCGGTCGGGCAGACCCGCCTGGTCGGGCATCTCTGGCCAGACCCGGCGCGCAACATCAACCGCTGCCACATCATCCTCGCCACCGGGTGCGCCCGCGCGGCCGACCCCACGCCCGAGCCGGGCGAGACGATCGAGACGGTGCTGGTCCCGCTGGCGCAAGCGGGCGCGTTGCTGCGCGACGGCCAGGTCGAATCGGCGATGCATTGCGCGGCCCTGCTGCGCGGGCTCAGCGCCGCCGGACAGTTCGGCTGAGGGCAACGAGCGGATGGCTGGCGGCCCGGCTGGCGCCTAACTTTGCCGGATGCCCCTCACCCCGCGCGCCTGGGCGCTGCTGCTGACGCTGGCCACCGTCTGGGCCGGCAGCTTCTTCTTCGTCGGCATCGCGCTGCGGGAATGGCGGCCGCTGTCCATCGTGCTGGCCCGCGTGGGCCTGGGCGCCGCCATCCTCTGGCTGGTGGCCGCCGTGCAAGGGTTACCGATGCGGCGGGACGGCGCGGCGTTGCGGGCGCATCTGGGCATGGGCCTGCTCAACAACGCGATTCCCTTCAGCCTGATCGTCTGGGCGCAGGGCGCGCTGCCCTCAGGCGTCGCCTCGGTCTTCAACGCCACCACGCCGCTGTTCGGCGTGCTGGTGGCACATCTGGCCGGCGCCGGGCGCGCCACGCCCGCGCGACTGCTGGGCATCGCGCTGGGGCTGGCCGTCATCGACGGGCGGCTGTTCAGGCGGCGCGCATCCCCGCCAGCGCCTGCCATTCCACCCCGCAGGCCGCGGGGCCCAGCTGACGCAGGGTGAGCGTGAGTGGCATGACCGCGGGCGCGGTCACCGGCAGCGGCAATGCCATCTCCAGCGTGCCGTCGGGGGCAAAGTCGCGCCAGCCGGTGGCGGTTTCGGGGCCGTGCAGCGCGGCCTGCATCGCGGCGCCGCCCAGCAGCCGCAGCCGGGCCATCAGCCGGTCCAGCCCCAGCACCGGCACGGCCGGCAGGCGCACCTCGCGCGTCTCGCCCGGTGCCAGGACAAGCCGGCGCGGCACGCCCGCCCACAGATGGGCGGGCAAGCCCAGCCACACGCCCCCCGGCGGCAACGACAGCCCCAGCGCCAGCCCGTCCCAATACGCAGCCTGGGTGAAGCGGCCCATGCCCTCGGTCTTGTTTAGCCGCAGTGCGGGCGAATCGCCTAACGCCAGGACATCGCCCTGCGCCAGATCGACGTCGATCTCCACCACCGCCGTCTCCCGCCGCGGCGCCACCGGCATCGGCAGGTCCAGCGCCAGCCAGCCCCGCCGCAGCGCCTCGCCCGGCACCAGCCAGGCGCCCAGAACGATGCGGCTTTCCTCGCCCAGCAGGCGCAGGCGCAAGGCGCTGCCCGGGCCGCAATCCGCCTCCGCCAGGTGCAGCGCCAGGGCGGCCACCTCCCCGACTTCCGCCGGCAGCACCCGTCGGAGCCGGCTGCGCCCTTGCCGCAGCGGCGGGCCGTCGGCCGGTGTCTCGGCATGGACCAGCCGCGGCGGCTGCGGCCAGCCCTGGCCCGCACTGCGCATCCAGCGTGCGATGGCCAGGCGGCTATCCTCATGCTCCAGGCGCAGCGCGACCAGCGCCTCGCGCAGCGCGGCCTGGCGGCGGCGGCCGTGCAGCATCATCGCGGCCAGCACAGCGGCCAGGGCGGCCACATCGGCGAAGACCGGCGGCGGCTCGGCCGGCCACGCCGCAAGCCAGGGCGGCGGGGAGGCGGACAGCACGCCCAGCACGCCGGCAGGGGCGGCTGCAAGTGCCAGGCCGGCCCCGGCCTGGCTGCCTTCCGGCCGCAACAACCAGTCCTCGCCCAAGGGTACGGCCCGCCACAGCGGCAGGGCCAGGTCAGGCGCCGGCGCGGCGTCGCCCAACAGCAGCGTGGCGTCGCTGCACATCAACGCGGCCAGGTCGCTCACCAGCAGCCTCATGCGGCGCGCTCCAGCCATGCCATCCAGTCGGCCATGGTGTCCTCCCATCGCGCGCCCGCCAGGCGGCGCGCGGCGGCCTGGGCCAGGCGCGCCAGCATCGCCCGGTCAGCGTCGAGCTGCCGCAGCGCATCCACCGCGGCCGTCACGATCGCCGCATCGCCGGCCTGGCCCGGCAGCAGCCAGCCATCCTCGCCATGCATCACGATTTCAGCCACCGCGCCCACATCCGTCGCCAGCGGCACGCAGCCCAGACGCTGGGCTTCGAGGATGGTCAGCGGCACGCCCTCGTAGCGGCTGGGCAGGTAGAGGATGTCGGCCCAGGCGAAGATCGCGTCCAGCTCGTCCGGGCTCTCGGCCGGCGGCTCCACCGGCACGCCCATTGCCGGCGGCGGGCCGGTCAGCACGGGCTTGCCGGCGATGCGCCAATCCACGAAGTCCCGCGTCGCCGCGATGGTGGCGGCCAGGCGTTCGAGGCCCTTCTGCGCATCCAGCCGCCCCAGGAAGAGGGCGCGCAGACGCTGCCCGGGCTGAGGCGGCCGCGGCATCGCGGCGGCCTCGGTGACATAGCCCGGCGCGTTGCGCAGCAGCAGCAGCTTGCTCTCCGGCCAGCCCTGCGCCAGGCACCACGCCCGCAGCCGGCCGGAGATCACGGTCGCCATGTCATAGGCATGTTCGTAAGCCAGCGCGGTGTGCGCCTGCCCCACCGGCTCGTCCAACCCCCCGCGTTCGGTCAGATGCAGCCCCAGTACGGTGCGGATGCCCAGGCGGCGCAACCGGCCGGCCAGGGCGTGGCCGGCCAGGGCATGCGTATTCATCACCACATCCATTCCCGCCAGCGCGCCCAGCGCATCGGTCGCCCCCGGCTGGTGGCCGAAGGCCGACGTCTCGGCACTGAAATAGGACCGCTCCGCATCGGGCCATTCTTCGCGGCCGGTGACGCCGAGCAGGTGGACGCCGTCATAGGCATCCGCCATGCCCGGCAGCCATTCGATCCGCGGCGCCTGGGTGATGAAGAGGTGCGGCTGCCAGCCGGCGGCGCGCATCACGGCGGCCTGGCGCAGCAGCACCCGTTCCACCCCGCCGCGGCTGTGCAGCGGCTGCAGGATGCCAATTTTCCGGCCGGGCCTGCAATGCGCCAGCGTCGTGCCGATACCGTGCCGCGCCAGTGCATGCGCCGCCATCGCATCCTGCGAGACGCGCCACACCCGGCGCCAGGGCGGCGACGGGGGCGGTGATGGGGGCGGCGACGGGGGCGGCGGATGCGCGCTCCCACGGGCATGGGCGATCGCCCGTCGCTCCGCCTGGAACGCGGCCAGCGCGCGGCCGGGCGCGCCCGGCGCGCCGGGCAGCTCCAGGCAGAAGCCGGTGACGGGGGCGGGCGCAGCCGTCTCGCCCCGCACGATGTCGCGCAGCACATCGGCCGTGCGCACAAACAAGATGGAAGCATCGCCAAGCGCCGCGTCATCCGCCGCAAGGCCGATGCGGCCCTGGGCGGGGCGGGTGGCGAAGCCCACCATCGGCCGCCACCCCTGCCGCCCCCCCTGCCGCAGCGACAGGCAGCCGAGCCAGAACACCCAGTGCAGCAGGCGCGCGGCAGACAGCGCGTCGAGGACGGCGGGATCGGCGAACACCATGGCGTAGGGTTGGTGCCGCGCGGCGGGGTTGGCCCAGAAGGCCCACAGCGCGCGCCGCCAGGCCGGGCGGTCGAGGCAGGCGCCGGCGGTTGCCGGGTCGTGCACCAGGCGCACGTCGCCGCCATAGGCCGTAAGGATGGCGTGGCGCGGCGCTTCGGCCGCCTCCAGCGCCATCAGGTTCCGGTGGTCGTACAGGGCGGGGTGGCGCGCCCACATCGCCGCGCGCAACTGCGGCACGATACGGTCGCTCTCGGCCAGCATGCTCTCGGCCCGCCTTCGGTAGCGGAAGCCGGCATTGGGCCAGTGCCTGCCGACCCAGCCGGCCTCTACCCCGCGCAGCCAGAACTCCACATCCTCCCAACCCTGGCGCAGCGTCTCGTCATAGCGCAGCCCGGCTTCCAGCATGCGCCGCGCGATCAGGCTGCCGGCCTCGCAGTAATTGTCCAGCAGCAGGCTGAGGCGCGAGAAGTCGCCGGAGCAGTCGGAGCAGTCCGTGCCGCCGAAGCTGTCGATGTCGGGGTAGAGCCAGCCGGTGCCGGGCGGGCTGGCATCAAGCAGCGCCAGGCCCCGCTGCAGGAAGGGCGGCAGGATGCGGTTGTCGGCGTCGAGCATGAAGACGCCGCGGATTTCGGGCAGTGCCGCCAGCACGTGGTCGATGCCGCGATTGCGGGCGGCGGAGAGGCCGCCATTGCGGGCCCGCAGCACATGGACGCGGCCGGGGTGGCGGGCGGCGGCCTCCAGCGCCACCTCGCGCGTCTCCTCCATCGGGCAGCCATCATCCACCACCACGGCCACGGCGCCGGGCAGGGTCTGCGCCATCACGCTGGCCAGCGCCTCGGCCAGCAGGCCGGGCTGTTTGTAGGCGGGGATGACGCAGGCGATGCTCATGCGGCGCGCAGCACCAGCAGGCGCGCCGCGCCATGGGTGCGGTCGGCCAGGATGGTGTGGGGGAATTCGGCCGGCTCGTCCGGCGCCAATTCCAGGCACAGGATGGCGTCGGGCGCGAACCAGCCTTGCGCGGCCAGCGCGGCCAGGGCGCGCGGCAGCAACCCGGCCCGGTAGGGCGGGTCGAGGAAGGCCAGGCTGCAGGGCGCCGGGGCGCGGGGCGGGCGGGTCGCGTCGGCCGGCAGGATGGTGGCGCGCGCGGCCTCGCCGCAGGCGGCGATATTGGCGCGGATGGCGGCCTGGGCGGGGCGGGCAGTCTCCAGAAAAGTGACGTGGGCGGCGCCGCGCGACAGTGCCTCGATCCCCAGGGCGCCGGAGCCCGCGAAGGCGTCGAGCACCCGGCAATCCTGCCATGGGTCGCCCGCCCAGGGGGCGTGGGAGAGCATGTCGAACAGCGCCTGGCGGGCGCGGTCGGCAGTGGGGCGCGTCGTGTCACCGGTGGGCGCGATAAGCTTGCGCCCCCGCAGCCGGCCGGCGATCACTCTCACCCCCGGCCCCGCTTCGGCGCGTCGATGCCCAGCTGCTCGCGCAGCACCTTGGCGTTGACCTCCTCGACCGCGCCTTTCGGCAGCGCGCCGAGCTGGAACGGGCCATAGGCCAGCCGGATCAGGCGGGAGACACGGAAGCCCAGGAACTCCAGCACGCGGCGGATCTCGCGGTTCTTGCCTTCCTGCAGGGCGATGGTCAGCCAGGCGTTGTCGCCCTGCTTGCTGTCCAGCTCGGCGTCGATCGGGCCGTAATGCACGCGCTCGATGGTGACGCCGCGGGCCAGGGCGGCCAGTTCGTCGGGGTGCGGGTGGCCGAAGACGCGAACCCGGTAGCGCCGCAGCCAGCCATTGGCGGGGAGTTCGAGCCGGCGTGAGAGAGCGCCGTCATTGGTCAGCAGCATCAGCCCCTCGGACGTCAGGTCGAGCCGTCCCACGCTGATGACGCGCGGCAGGCCGGGCGGCATCTTGTCGAAGACGGTGGGGCGACCTTCCGGGTCGCGATGAGTCGTCACCAGCCCGGCCGGCTTGTGGTAACGGAACAGCCGGGTGCGCTGCGGCTGGGCGACCGGCGCGTTGTCCACCTCAATGGCGTCGCCATCCTGCACGAAGGTCGCCGGGGTCGTGACCGTCTTGCCGCCAAGCTTGACCCTACGCTCCTCGATCAGCCGCTCGACGTCGCGGCGGCTGGCGACGCCGGCGCGGGCCAGCCACTTGGCGATCCGCTCGCCCTTTTCCACGACGTCATCCACGGGCGGCCTCCACGAAGGCGCGCAGGATGGCGATGTCCTGCCGGTCGACCTTGAATTCCGGGTGCCACTGCACGCCGAGCGCGAAGCGGTGGCCAGGATGCTCGATGCCCTCGATCACGCCGTCGGGCGCGAGGGCGTTGACCCGTGCGCCGGGGCCGGGCGTGGCGACGGCCTGGTGATGCGCGGAGTTCACCGCCATCGAAGCCGTGCCCACGATGCGCGCCAGCAGGGTGCCTGGGGCGATGGCGATGTCGTGGCCGGGCTGGTCGCGCGGGTTGGGCTGCTCATGCGGCAGGGCGCCCGGAATGGCGTCGGGGATGTGCTGGATCAGGGTGCCACCGAAGGCGACGGCCAGCAGTTGCTCGCCGCCGCAGATCCCCAGCACCGGCTTGCCGGCGGCCAGCGCGCCCCGGGTGAGCGTGAGTTCGAACACGGTGCGGCCGGGCTTGAGGCTGACCGTCTCATGCATGGCGCCGCCGCCGTAGAGCGCCGGGTCGACATCGAAGGCGCCGCCGGTGACCAGGATGGCGTCGCACAGGCCGAGGTATTCGGCCGCCGCGCCAGCGTCGTGCGGCAGCGCGATGGGCAGGCCACCGGCCTGCCGCACGCTTTCGAAGTAATTGGCGCGCAGGGCGTACCAGGGGAATTTGGAATAGCCCCCAGGCGCTTCGGCATCCAGTGTCAGGCCGATGACGGGGGTGTGGCGCATGCAGCTTGCTAGACCTTCGCAGGGTCAGGCCGCAAGTTGCCGGCGTGATCTCGGCGATGGAACAGGCGATTTGTGAGGCGAGGGCGGCGGCGGCACGGGGCGAGGTGCCGGTGGGCGCCGTCGTGACCGACGCCGCCGGGCGAATTCTCGCCGCCGCCGGCAACCGCGTCGAGGAGCGGGGCGACCCCTCTGCCCATGCCGAGATGCTGGCGTTGCGGGCGGCGGCCCAGGCCCGCGGCGACAAGCACCTGGCCGGCTGCACGCTGACCGTGACGCTCGAACCCTGCGCCATGTGCGCGCAGGCGGCGTCGCTGTTTCGCGTGGCCCGGGTGGTGTTCGGCGCCTATGATCCGAAGGGCGGCGGGACCGAGCACGGCGCCCGGGTCTTCGCCCACCCGCAATGCAACCACGTGCCCGAAGTGGTGGGCGGGGTGCGTGAGGCAGCCTGCGGAGCGCTGCTGCGCCGCTTTTTCGCCGGGCTGCGCTGAACATTCCCCATAATCCCCAGCTTTATACGGTCGAATACCGGGAACGGCTGGAAACTTTAGGCCTTCCTTGAGGTTCTGCGCCCCCTGATGGCGCCGATCCATTTGCCGGGGCCGCCATGTCGACCAGTGCCTGCCTTGCCGTCCTGGCGCTGCTTCTGAGCCTTGCGGGCTGCGCCGGATTGCCGGCAGACCGGGCGGCGGGGACGCCGGCGGCGCGGGTTGCCGCCGGCAGCCTGTACAGCGTGCAGGCGCATGGCATCACGGTGGGCGCGGCGGTCGCGGTGCCCTGCCCGGCCTGCGGCGGCCCCGTGCTCGTCACCAACGCCCATGTGATGCGCCAGGCCGGGCCGGAGTTCGCGCTGCGCCCGGCGGCGGGCGGCGAGGCGGTGCCGGGCAGGTTGCTGGCGACCTCGGCCCGGATCGACCTGGCGATACTGGCGCCGCCCGCGGGTGCCATTCCGGCCCGCACGGGCCCGGCGCCCGATCGGGGGGCGCGGGTCTGGGCCGTGGGGCCCGAGGGGCTGGGGCGGGCGATCGCCCAGGGACCAGTGGCGCGGGAGGCGCTGCGGATGCGACAGTTCGGATCGGGCTTCTCGGCCCGGCTGGGGGCGCTGATGGGGTTTTCCGGCGGTCCGGTGGTGGACCGGCAGGGCCGGCTGCTGGGCCTGACCACGGCGCTGACCACGCCGGGCGCGGCGCCGGTGATGGCAGCGCTGACCGGCATGGATCTGGACGGCCTGCTGAATGGCGACGCGCGGGAGGTGTTCGTGCTGTCGATCCAGGCGATCGAGGCGGAGCTGGCGCGGCTAGCCCCCCAGCCTTAGCCCCAGCTCGCGCACCGTCTCGATCTCCACCCGGTTCGCCTCGATGACCGAATTCGCATAGCCCTCGCTGTCGAGATAGCGCAGCGGCATGTCGAAACGGGCGCGCACGGCGCTATGGGCGGGGTCGTGCAGCGCGGCGTGGAAGGCGCTGTGCAAAGTGGTGACGGTGGTGGGATCCAGGCCGCGTGGGCCAGCCAGGCCATAGGTGCTCTCGCTCACCACATCCCAGCCGCATTGCTGCAGGGTCGGCACGTTGGGGAAGCGTTCGGCGCGGGTCGAGGTGTAGACGGCCAGCAGCCGCAGCCGGCCTTCCAGCACCATGTCGGCCCAGGCGGAGGTTTCGCAGCTGAATGCGATCTGGCCGCCCAGCAGCGATTGCAGATTGGGCGCGGCGCCACGGAACGGCACGGCGGTCCAGTCCACGCCGGCCAGCGCGGCCAGGCGGCGCATCGGAATGTCCGTCGTGTTGGCGCCGGGGGTGCCGTAGAAAACCTCGCCGGGATGGCGGCGCGCGTGGTCCACCAACTCGGCCATGGTCTGCCAGGGGGCGTCCGGCCGCACCACCACCCCGCCCATGTAGCCAACCAGCCGGATGATCCAGGTGAAGGCCTCCAGCGGCTCGAATGGCGGCGGCTGGCCGGCGGCGCGCATCATCGCCGGCAGGCGAAAGGTGCCCAGCGGCATCTGGCCCAGCGTGTAGCCGTCCGGCCGCGCCTCGCGCGCCAGGTGCAGCGCGCCCAGCGTGCCGGAGGCGCCGGGCTTGTTCTCGACGATGACGGGCTGGCCCAGGATGCGGCCGCTGATGTCGGCCAGCGAGCGGATCTGGATGTCGGTGGCGCCGCCCGGCGTCCAGGGGAGCAGTATGCGGACCGGCCGCTCGGGGAAGCCCCCTGGGGGACGTTGGGCGAGTGCGGGGGTGGCGAGCGGCAGCAGCAAAAAGGCGCGGCGGTCGGGCATGGCGTTCTCCTGCGTAGCGAGCCTGCGCCGATGGGTCACCCGGCGTCCAGACATTCGCTGCGCGGGTCGGCGAGCGGGTCGCTGTCAGCTCAGCCGCAGCCCTAGCCGCTCGATCAGCGCCCGCTCGTCGATCATCGTCTGGCGCACGAATGCCACGTAATCCGCCGTGTTCTTCAGCATCGGCGCCATGTCGAAGCGGTCCAGGATGGCGATGTGGCTCGGGTCCATGGTCGCGTCATGGAAAGCGTCGTGCAGCACCCGCACCACGCCCGGGTCCATGCCGCGCGGCCCCGCCAGGCCGTAGGGGCTGGCGGAGACGATGTCGATGCCGCTCTGCCGCAGCGTCGGCACGTCCGGAAAGCGCTTGGCGCGCTCCTCGGTCCATTGCGCCAGCACCCGCACGCGGCCTTCCAGCGCCATCGGCGCCCAGGCCGAGCTGTCGGCCAAGATCTCGATCTGGCCGCCCAGCAGCGCCTGGATGTTCTCGGCGAAGCCACGGAAGGGGATGTGCGTCCATTCGATGCCCGCGCGGCTTGCGATCTGCTCCATCGTCAGGTGCAGCGAGGTGCCGACGCCCGGCGTGCCGTAGTTCAGCCGGCCGGGGTTGGCGCGGGCATGGGCGATCAGCTCGGCCATGTTCCGCCACGGCGCGTCGGGGCGGACGATGGTGCCGAACAGGTAGCCGGTGATGTGGATGATGTAGGAGAAGTCGGTCAGCGGATCGAACAGCGCGCGGCTGTTGAGCAGCGGCTGGCGGAACACCGAAATCGGCATCTGGCCGATGGTGTAGCCATCGGGACGCGCGCTCAGCATCGCCTGGGCGCCCAGCACGCCGCCGGCGCCGGCGCGGTTCTCCACCACCACGGGCTGGCCCAGGCGGGCCGACGCGGCCTGGCACAGCGCGCGCATCTGCACGTCCGTGGTGCCGCCGGCCCCCCAGGGCACCAGCATGCGGATCGGCGCATTGGGGTAGGCCGGCTGCGCCAGGGCAGGAAGGGCGAGCGCAGTCAGGGCCAGGTTGCGGCGGGTGAGCATGGGGTTCCTCGGGCGTTTTCTTGGGTAGCAGTCTTCCCGCCGCTTTCGGCTTGGGTCAATGCGACACGCATGGCAGGGTGGCGCGGTGCGTCGTCGCCTCCTCCCCGCAACTGAAGGTCACAGGGCGCGCCAGCCTATGTCGCCACGGCAGAATCCCTCCGGCCAGTCGATCGCGGCGATGGCCGATCCGACTGCGGCGCGGGCGTCGGCCAGGGTTGCACCGGTGGCGCCCACCCCCAGCACGCGACCGCCATGGGCCAGGATGCGCGCGCCGTCGCGCCGCGTGCCGGCATGGAAAACCTGGGCGCCGCGCACCGCTTCCAGGCCCCGGATCTCGCTGCCATTGCGATAGGCGCCGGGATAGCCGCGCGTCGCCAGCACCACCAGGATGGCGGCGTCCGCCCGCCAGCGTGGCGAGTGGCCGGCCAGCCGGCCATGCGCCGCGGCGTCCAGCAACTCCAGCAGGTCGCTTTCCAGCCGCAGCAGCAGCGCCTGGCATTCCGGATCGCCGAAGCGGACGTTGAATTCGATTAGCCGTGGGCCCTGCGCCGTCAGCATCAGCCCGGCGAAGAGCACGCCGGTGAAGGGGGTGCCGCGCGCCGCCATCTCATCCAGGCAGGGCCGGATGATGCGGGCCATCACCGCGTCGCGCTGCGCATCGGTGAAGGCCGGCGCCGGGGAGTAGGCGCCCATGCCGCCGGTGTTGGGGCCCAGGTCGCCGTCGAAGGCGCGCTTGTGGTCCTGCGCCGCGCCGAAGAACAGCGCGGTCTTGCCGTCGCACAGCGCAAAGACGCTGATCTCCTCGCCCACCAGGCATTCCTCGATGACGACCGACGCCCCGGCGGCGCCGTGCACCCTTGCCTCCATGAAATCGGCGATGGCGGCATGTGCTTCGGCCACGCTGGCGGCGACGACGACGCCCTTGCCGGCCGCCAACCCATCCGCCTTCACGACGATGGGGGCGCCTTGCGCGCTGACGTAGTCGCGCGCCGCCTCTGCCTGGGTAAAACGGGCCCAGGCGGCGGTGGGTGCGCCGGCCGCGTCGGCCACCTGCTTGGTGAAGGTCTTGCTGCCTTCCAGCGCGGCGGCAGCCTGGCCAGGGCCGAAACAGGCGATGCCGGCGCCGCGAACGGCATCGGCCAGTCCCAGCGTCAGCGGCGCCTCGGGCCCCACCACCACCAGGTCAATGCCAAGCCGAACTGCGAGTGCCACCTGGCCTTCGACGTCCTCCGCGGCCAGGTCGACGCATTCGGCGACCTGCGCGATGCCGGCATTGCCGGGCGCGCACCACAGGCGCGTCAACAGCGGCGATTGGGCGATCTTCCAGCACAACGCATGCTCGCGCCCGCCACCGCCGACGACCAGGACCTTCATCCGCACTCTCCGTGTTGCGCCGGAAGGACAAGTCCCTGCGGGTGACCCCGGGGTCAAGCCCGGCGGCCGCGCCCGCGATGTGCGGGAGGGTGGCGATGCCCTTGCTGCCAGTCCTGCTATGATGCGCTCATGGACTCCGTCACCAACGTCCCCGAATACGCCGTCTCCGAGCTTTCCGGCGCCATCAAGGGGGTGCTGCGGGAGGCCTTTGGCCGGGTGCGGGTGCGTGGCGAGATCACCGAATGCAAACGCTACCCCTCGGGCCACATCTACCTGTCGTTGAAGGACGCCGACGCCAAACTCGAATCGGTGGTGTGGAAGATGGCGGTGCGCGGCCTGGGGCTGGTGCCGGAGAACGGGCAGGAGGTGATCGCCACCGGTCGCATCGACACTTACGCCGACCGCAGCAAGTACCAGCTGGTCATCGAGCGGCTGGAATATGCCGGCGAGGGCGCGCTGCTGGCCGCCATCGAGAAGCTGCGGCTGAAGCTGCTGGCAGAGGGCCTGTTCGAACGGAAACGGCCCTTCCCGCTCATCCCGCGCCTGATCGGCGTCATCACTTCGGAGAAGGGGGCGGTGTTGCAGGATATCCGCACCACCATCGCGCGCCGCTTTCCGCGCCCCATCCTGCTGTGGCCAGTGGCGGTGCAGGGCGCCGGGGCGGCGGAAAAAATCGCCGCCGCCATTGCCGCCATGGGCGCCCTGCCCGAGGGCCAGCGGCCGGACGTGCTGATCGTGGCGCGCGGTGGCGGCAGCCTGGAAGACCTGATGGCGTTCAACGACGAGGCGGTGGTGCGTGCGGCGGCCGCCTCCATCATCCCGCTGATCTCGGCGGTGGGGCATGAGACGGATACCACACTCATCGACTTTGCCTCCGACCGCCGGGCGCCCACCCCCACCGCGGCGGCCGAAATGGCGGTGCCGGCGCGGGTCGAGCTGATGGCCGACCTGGCGCAGCGCGGCGGCAGGCTGCACCAGGCAATGCAGGGGCAGATGGACCGCGCGCGCCACGGGCTGCTGCGGGTGGAGCGCGGCCTACCCTCGATGCCCGATCTGCTGGGCGGGCTGCGGCAGCGGCTGGAAGATCGTGGCGAGCGGCTGCGCCAGGCGCTGCCCGCGCTGGTCGGGCGGCGGCGGACGCAATTCGCGCAGTTGGCGCTGCCCCACCCGCGTGAGGGGATTGCCGCGCGGCGGCACGCGCTGGCGCTGCTGCGCGGGCGGATGGGCGCGGCTTGGCGGGCCGGGGTGGCGGCACGGCGGGCAGCGCCGGCTTTCGCCCGCTTCGGCCTGGCGCCGCTGCTGGCGGCGATGGGCCGTAACGAAGCAGCGCTGGGCACGCTGGC
>JACMRO010000266.1 GCA_014376425.1 Rubritepida sp. | reverse complement strand
GATCCGCCACGATCACCCGGCCACGGGCCGCATCGCCGGCCTGGGCCGCGACGGTCAAAGCTATAAGGATGGCTACGGTGGCGCGGGTGACCCTGAGGAAGGCCCTGCCTTCCCCAGACCCCATCCGCCAGGGGCGACCCGCCCCTGGACCGTGATAAGTTGGGGTTTGAGGGAGGGGGCTGGGGCGCCTTTGGCAGCACGACCGCCTGCCCCCCCCCTCAAACACAAACCTCCTGGGGTGCAGGGGCCTTTCGGCCCTTGCCGGATGGGGTCCAGGGGAAGGCAGAGCCTTCCCCTGAGGCCGCGCTCACCACCCTCTGATCATGCAGGCCCTCCTTCACGTCGACCTCCAGGCCATCGCGGCGAATTGGCTGCGGTTGCGGGCGGTGCATGGCGCCGATGTGGCGGGCGTGTTGAAGGCGGATGGCTACGGGTTGGGGGCGGTGGAGGTCGGGCGGGCGTTGCTGGCGGCGGGCTGCCGGCATTTCTTCGTGGCGCATTTGGCGGAGGGGGTGGCGTTGCGGGCGGCGTTGGGGCCGGGGCCGATGGTGGCGGTGCTGAACGGGTTCGAGGGTGCGGCCGATGTGTGGCCGGTGGTGAACAACCTGGCCGCCGCGAGGGCGGCGTGCGGGCCGGTATTGCTGCATGTCGACACTGGCATGGCCCGGCTGGGGCTGGACGTGGCCGAGCTGTCCGCGCTGCCGCCCCTGGATGTGCGATACGTGATGACGCATCTGGCTTGTGCGGACGAGCCGGCGCATCCGCTGAACGCGGCGCAGAAGGGGCGGTTCGCTGCGGTCCAAGCAGCGTTCCCGGGCGTTCCCGCAAGTTTCGCCAATTCGTCGGGCATATTTCTGGGCGAAGGTTTCGGTTCTGACCTGGCGCGGCCTGGGGCGGCGTTGTTCGGCATCAACCCCACGCCGGGCCGGCCCAACCCGATGCGTTGCGTGCTGCGTCTCGATGCGCCGATCATTCAGCTGCGCGACGTGCCGGCCGGCACACCGGTGGGCTATGGCGCCACCTGGGTGGCGCAGCGCCCCAGCCGTATCGCCACCGTCGCCGCGGGCTATGCCGATGGCTATCCGCGCAGCCTGTCCGATCGCGGTCTGGGTGTCCTGGCCGGGCGCCCCGTCCCCGTGGTAGGACGCGTGTCGATGGATCTGACCGCATTCGATGTGACGGGCGTGGAGGCGGCGCTGGGCGACATGCTTACGCTCATGGGCCCCGAAAACCCGCCCGATGCCCTGGCCGCGCGCGCCGGCACCATCGGTTACGAGTTGCTGACATCGCTGGGTTCACGTTACCGGCGCATCTACCGCTGATGGTGCTGGATTTTCTGGCCGGCACTGGCCGCGCGGTGATCGGCGCCTGCCGGAGTCTGGGGGCACTGGCGATCTTCGCCGGCGAGGCCGTGTCCTGCATGGTGCGGCCACCGTTTCACGCCCGGCAGTTCTGGCGGCATTTCGTCGAGGTGGCGTATTTCTCGCTGCCGGTGGTGGCGCTGACGGCGCTGTTCACCGGGATGGTGCTGGCTCTGCAGAGCTATACCGGCTTCGCCCGCTTCAACGCGCAATCGGCGGTCGCCAGCGTCGTGGCACTCAGCGTGACGCGCGAACTGGGGCCGGTGCTGGCCGGCCTGATGGTGGCGGGCCGCATCGGCGCCGCGATGGCGGCCGAGTTGGGCACCATGCGGGTGACCGACCAGATCGATGCGCTGACGACTTTGTCGACCGACCCGATGAAGTACCTGGTGGCGCCCCGCATCCTGGCCGCCACGCTGGCGATGCCCTTGCTGGTGCTGGTGGCGGACATATTGGGGGTGATGGGCGGCTACCTCATCGGCACCTTTAAGCTTGGCTTCGTCTCGGCGGCGTTCCTGGATTCGGTGTGGGACGTGCTGGTGGTGATGGACGTCGTCAGCGGCCTGGTGAAGGCGGCGGTGTTCGGCTTCGTGATCGGCCTGATGGGCTGCTGGTGTGGCTATCGCAGCCGGGGCGGCGCCCAGGGCGTTGGCCTGGCCACGACCTCGGCGGTGGTGGCGGCGTCGATCCTGATCCTGGCGCTGGACTATGTGGTGACCGAGGCGTTCTTCGCGCAATGACGCTGTCGGTGGTCCTGAGGGGGGTGAGCAAGGCCTTCGGACCAAAGCAGGTGCTCGACGGGGTGGACCTGACGG
>JACMRO010000265.1 GCA_014376425.1 Rubritepida sp. | reverse complement strand
CGACGCGGGTCTTCACATAGGCCCGCAAGGCAGCCGCGTCGGCGGTCGCGCCGGGCTTGAGCACCACGCAGGCGACGACGCGCTCGGTGCGCAGCGCATCGGGCACCCCGATCACCGCGGCCGCCGCAACCCCTGGGTAGCGGCACAGCGCCTCCTCGATCTCGCCCGGGCCGATGCGGTAGCCGGCACTGGTGATGACGTCGTCATCGCGGCCGACGAAGCGGAACCAGCCATCCTCCGTGGCGCCTCGGTCGCCGGTCAGCAGCCACTCGCCTTCAAACTTGCGGGCGGTGGCTTCCGGGTTGTTCCAGTAGCCCAGGAACAGCGTCGGGCTGTCGTGCCGCACCGCGATTTCGCCGTCCGAAGCATCGCCCAGGACGGTTACGGTATGGCCTGGCACGGCGCGACCAATCCAGCCGGCGCGGCTGCCGCCCGTGCTGGCGATTGTCAGGTTGCACTCGGTCTGACCATAGAATTCGTTCATCGTCAGGCCGAAAGCCTCGCGGCCCCATTCCAGCATGTCGGCGCCCAGGGATTCGCCGCCCGAGCCCAGGCTGCGCAGGGCGGTGGGCGTCGCGCGGGCGGCGCGCATCAGCCGCAGCGCGGTCGGCGGCAGGAAGGCGTTGCGCACGCCATGCCGCGCCATCAAGGCGAAGGCGAATTCCGGATCGAACTTGGCGGCGCGATGCGCCAGCACCGGCACGCCGTGGAACAGGCTGGGCAGCAGCACATCCAGCAGCCCGCCGATCCATGCCCAATCCGCCGGCGTCCAGAACAGGTCGCCGGGCTGGGGGAACATCTCCTGCGGCCATTCCACGCCGGGCAGGTGGCCCAGCAGCACGCGGTGGGCATGCAGCGCGCCCTTGGGCTGGCCGGTGGTGCCGCTGGTGTAGATGATCAGCGCGGGGTCCTCGGCCGCGGTGTCCACCGAGGTGAAATACGGCGATGCCCGGTCGAGCCAGCCCGGCGCGGGGCGGATGACGTGGCGCAGCGCCGGCAGCTCCAGCCCCTCCAGCTTTTCCGCCATGTCGGTGACGATGGCCACCGCGCCGCAATCGGCCAGGCGGAATGCCAGCGCATCGGGGCCGAAAAGCTGGAATAGCGGCACCGCGATGGCGCCCAGCTTGTAGATGGCGAGGTGCGCCACGGCCGCCTCGGGCACCTGCGGCAGCAGCACCGCCACCCGGTCGCCGCGCCCCACGCCCCGCGCCCGCAGCAGATTGGCCAGGCGGTTGCTGTCAGCGCTCAGCGCCTCGAAGGGAATGCGATCGTCGCCATGGATCAGCGCCGTGCGGCCGGTGCCAACCCAGGCATCGCTGCAGGCCACGCCGATGTTGAAGCGGGCGGGGAAGTCCCAGGCCGGGCCGGAAAGCAGGCCCGCGCCGGCCGACCAGTGCCTCACAGCCAACGCTTCCGCCGCTTGTAGCTCTTGATGGACTTGAAGCTCTTGCGGTCGGCGCCGTGGCCGCCGAGGTAGAACTCCTTCACGTCCTCGTTGTTCGCCAGTTCGTCGGCCGTGCCGTCCAGCACGATTTTTCCCTGTTCCATGACGTAACCATGCGACGCGACGGACAGTGCCATGCGCGCATTCTGCTCGACCAGCAGCATGGTGACGCCCAGCTCCTGATTGATGCGGCGGATGATGCCGAACACTTCCTGCACCAGCATTGGCGACAGGCCCATCGACGGCTCGTCCATCAGGATGAGTTTTGGCCGTGCCATCAGCGCGCGGCCGATGGCCAGCATCTGCTGTTCGCCACCGGAGAGGTAGCCGGCCAGCCCGGTGCGTTCCTTCAGCCGCGGGAAATAGGAATACACCATGTCGATGTCGGCCTTCACGCCGCCATCGCGCCGGGTGAAGGCGCCCAGGCGCAGGTTTTCCAGCGCCGTCATGTCGGCGATGATCCGCCGGCCCTCCATCACCTGGAAAATGCCGCGGCGGACGATCATGTGCGGGTCGACCCCGTCGATGCGCTCGCCCTGGAAGCGCACCTCACCGCGCGTGACCCGCCCCTCCTCCGTCTTCAGCAGGCCGGAGATGGCCTTGAGCGTGGTGGATTTCCCCGCGCCATTGGCGCCCAGCAGGGCGACGATCGCGCCCTGCTTCACCTCCAGCGACAGGCCGCGCAACACCAGAATGACGTCGTTGTAGACGACCTCGATGTTGTTGACGGCCAGCACTTACCAGCCCAGCCAATCGGCGCGGCGGTCCAGGTTGATGGTCGTCACCACTTCCAGCCGCATGGTGCCGGCGGCCATCAGCTCGGTCACGCTGCCCTGGGTGGTGTCGCCGGTGACGCGCGCGCGGTAGAGCGGCACGGCCATCGTGCCGCGATGGTCCGTCGCGGTGAAGTTGGATGCGGCGCACAGCCCGTCGAAGCCGCGCGGCACCCAGTTCTGCCGCGCGTAGAAGCCGTCGCGGATGCGCTCGCCGGTGGTCGCACCGTTATTGGCGCCCGCGGTTTCCATCGCCTCGACCATCAGCATCGCCGCGCATACGCCGGCCAGGTAATGTACCGGCCGATAGGCGGTTCCGGCCTGATCGGAGATGCGGCTGATCGCCTGCGCCAAGGCCATCCCAGGCGCCTGCTGGCCCCACACGGCCGAGGTCCGCACCGGGAAGACAACGCCGTTGGCGGCAGCACCCGCGGCCTTCATCGCATTCTCATCCATGCCCCAGACATTGCCCAGGAACTGCACCTGCACACCCGCCGTCTGGCACGCCCGCAGCACCGAGATATTCGACCCCGCCGTGTTGCCGAGATAGGCGTAATGCGCGCCGCCCGAGCGCAGCGTCAGGCATTGCGCCGTGTAGTCGCCCGGGGTCAGCGCGAACTGGATCGCGGGCAGAACCTCGAAGCCCAGCTCCCGCGCCAGCGTCTCGCCCGCTTCCTTGGGCGAGTTCGGGTAGGGGTGGTTGGCGCCCATGTGGACGTAGCGCGGCGCGCCGGCCTGGCCGCGCGTCCGCCAGTCATCGCGCGCCCATAGCAGCATGGCGCGCAGCGCATCTGAATAGGATGGGCCATAGAAGAAATTGAACGGTGCCGCCTCCACGCCTGGCCTGGCGCGGCCGGCCGGGTCGGTCAGCGCCGCCGAATAGGAGCCGCTGATGTAGGGGATGCGATCGCGGGTCACGAAGCGCACCAGCGCCTCGGTATCCACCGTGCCCCAGCCCTGGATGGCCTGCACGCGGTCGCGGCTCCAGGCCTGGTATTGCGACACCGCCCGCGGCGCCTGGTAGCCGTAATCGAAGCTGAGCACCTGGGTCGGCCGGCCGCGGTTGTTGGCGTTGGCCCAGGCCAGCGCGTCGGCCACACCCTGGCCGTAGGGCACGCCCACATCGGAGGTGGGGCCGGAATTGTCCATCAGGTGGCCCACGGGCGTTCGGGTCTGCGCGGCGGCCGGCAGGGTCAGTGCCAGGGGGGCCAGCAGGGCGGCAGCCAGCATCGTCTTCTTCATTGTGGTTCCTCCGTTAATGCGAAAAGGGATAGAGCTTCCAATACGCCTTGATCTGCTTCCAGCGATGCGCGAGCCCGTCGGGCTCGAACACCAGGAACAGGATGATGGCCGCGCCGATCGCCATCTCGCGCAGGAACGAGATCGAGCCGCCAATCTTCAGCGTGCGGTCAATCCAGCCGCCGGCCAACAGGTCCGCCACCCACTGCACGCCCTCGGGCATCAGCACCATGAAGGCCGCACCCATCAGGCTGCCCATCACGCTGCCCAAGCCCCCGATGATGACCATGGCGAGGAACTGGATGGAGAACAGGATGTTGAATGCCTCGACCGAGACGAACAGCAGGTAATGCCCGTACAGCGCCCCCGCCACGCCGGCGTAGAGGCTGGAGATGGCAAAGGAGAGGGTTCGGTAATAGGCCAGGTTGATGCCCATCACCTCGGCGCTGAGGTAGTGGTCGCGCACCGCGATCAGGGCCCGGCCGTCGCGGCTTCGCATCAGGTTGGCGGCCATCACGAACATCACGATGGTGAAGAACAGCACGATGTAGAAGTAGCTCTCCTCGCGGTCGAAACGGATGCCGAACAGCTCCACGCTTTCGGTCATCCGGCCCGCCACGCCACCAGTGAACCACCGCGCACGGGCAAAAAAATCTTCCAGGATGAACTGCGCGGCCAGCGTGGCGATGGCCAGGTACAGCCCCTTTAGCCGCGCCGCAGGCAGGCCGAAGATCAGGCCCACGAAGGCGGTGCCGATGCCCGCCAGCGGGATGCACAGGATCACAGGGATGTGGAACTTCTCGTGCAGATACGCCGACAGAAAAGCGCCGAAGCCAAAGAACGCCGCATGCCCGATACTGATCTGCCCGGTGAAGCCGACCAGGATGTTCAGCCCCAGTGCTGCGATGCCCATGAAGCCGATATTGATCAGCAGCCCCATCTCGTAGCGGCCCAGCACCAGGGGTGCGGCGCACAGGATGGCGATGCCGAGCAGGACCGCGATCAGCGAATTCCGCGTCGGAAAGATCGTCATGTCGGCGCGGTAGCTGGTGCGGAAATCGCCGGCGGGGGCGAGGGCCATCAGGCCCGCTCCGGCTTCGTCGGGGCGCGGACGCGCATCGTCACACCCTCTCGATGTTCTTGGTGCCGAACAGGCCGTAGGGCTTGATCATCAGGATGATGATCAGCGCGTAGAACGGAGCGATGTTGGTCATGTTGCCCCAGTTCAGCCACTGGGAATCCACGTACTGCGCCACGTTCTCCAGCACCCCCACGATGATGCCGCCCAGCATGGCGCCGACGACGCTGTCCAGCCCGCCCAGGATCACCGCCGGAAACACCTTGATCCCGTAGAAGGACAGGCCGGAGGACACGCCCGACACCACGCCCACCACCACGCCTGCGACCGAAGACACCAAGGCCGAGATCGCCCAGCTCATGGCGAAGACCTGCGGCACCGAGATGCCCAGCGACTGCGCCACCTGCTGGTCGAACGCCGTCGCCCGCATCGCCAGCCCGTGCCGGCTGAAGCTGAAGAACCACCAGAAGCCCAGCATGATGCACAGCGAAAGTGCGAGGGACAGCAGGTATACGCTCTGCACCTGAAGCCCCATGATGCTGACTTGGTCAACCGGGAAGATCGGCGGGAAGGGCTGGGCGAAAACGCCGAACATCCACTTCATCAGCGCCTGGAAGAAGATCGACAGCCCCACCGTCGCCATGATGACGGAAATCACCGGCTCGCCGATCAGCGGCCGCAGCACCACTACCTGCAGCACCATGCCGAAGACGGTCATGAAGGCCAGCGAGACCGGAAAGCCGATCCAGAACGGCAGCTTCCAGTAGGTCAGCAGCCACCAGCAGGCCCAGGCGCCGATCAGCAGGAACTCGCCCTGGGCGAAATTGACCACCTGCGACGCCTTGTAGATCAGCACGAAGCTCATCGCGACGACGCCGTACAGTGCCCCCACAATCAGCCCGTTCAGCACGAGTTGGAACAGCAGCCCGGTTTCCATCATGCGGCTCCGTCTCGAATTTCGCGGCGGCCGTGCCCGGCCTGGCCGGTAGCCACGCCCCGTGCCGGGGAAGTTCGCCGGACCAGCCGGGGGGCGACGCAGGGTGGCTTCATCATGCCGCCTTCCTGACCGTCAGCGTGGTGCGGATGCGGCTTTTCGTGCCGTCCTGAAAATTGATCTCGGTGTCCACGGGGATGGTCGCCGTACCGGCGTAAATCGCCTCGATGATGTCGGCATATTTCGCGTTGACCACGCCGCGCCGGACCTTCCGCGTCCGCGTCAGCTCGTCGTCATCGGCGTCCAGCTCCTTGTAGAGCAGCACGAAGTCGCGGATGCGGCTGTGCTCGGGCAGCGTGGCGTTCAGCCGTGCCACCTCGCCGGCAATCAGCTCCAGCACCTCGGGCCGCGACGACAGATCGGTGTAGGTGGTGAAGGTGATGCGGTTGCGCTCGGCCCATTTCGACACGATCGAGAAGCGGATGCACAGCATGGCCGAAAGGTGCGGCCGGCCATCCCCCAGCACCACCGCCTCGGCGACATAGGGGCTGAATTTCAGCTTGTTCTCAACGAACTGGGGGGAGAACCGCTCGCCACTCAAGGTCGTCGCGATGTCCTTCACCCGGTCGATGACGACGAGGTGGCCGCGGCGATCGAAATATCCCGCATCGCCGGTGTGCATCCAGCCGTCGATCACGTCGCCCGTGTCCGCCATGCCGTGATAGCCCATGAACATGTTGGGGTGGCGGGTCACGATCTCGCCCACCCCGTTCACGTCAGGGTCCTTCACCACCAGTTCGATGTCCTTGTTGAAGGGCACGCCCACGGTGTCGAAATCGATCTCGCCCGGGCGGTGCAGCGTGTAGGCGCCCAGCAGTTCGGTCTGGCCGTAAAGCTGCCGCATCGGCACCCCCATCGCCTGGAAGAAACGAAAGGTGTCCGGCCCCAGCGCTGCACCGCCGGTCGCGGCGGACTTCAGGCGGGAGAAGCCCAGCCGGTCACGCAGCGCGCGGAATGCCAGCAGGTCCGCGATCGACGAGCGGCCGCCGCGTTCCAGCGCCCGCATCCCCCGTTTCATGCCGAATTCGTACATGCGGCGCTTCAGCGGGCTGGCATCGAGCACGCGGGCCCGCACATCGGCCGCGATCGCCTCCCACATCCGCGGCGCGAACAGCACGAAGCTGGGCGCCACTTCGCGGAAGTCGGCCATCATCGTCTCCGGCTCCTCGACGAAGTTGACCCGCATGCGCGCGATCAGGCCCCAGCCCAGGACGTAGATCTGCTCCATGATCCATGGCAGCGGCAGCACGGAAACATAGTCGTCATCCGGCCCCTTGGGGTCGGCCGCCAGGTAGGCCTCGCAATGGCGCACCAGCGCGCCACCGCTCAGCCGCGCCAGCTTGGGCCGCGCCGTCGTGCCCGATGTGGTGCAGAGGATGGCGCAGGCATCCGGATCCATGGCGTCCAGCAGCGCGTCGTAATCGGCGGATGGCGCGGCGGCGCCAAGCGCCAGCAGCGCGTCCATCGAAACCAGGCGCGGGTCGTCCAGCTTGCGCATCCCGCGTGGGTCGCTGAACACGATGTGGCGCAGCCCGGGCAGCCCGCCGGCCAGCAGCTTGTCCACCTGCTCCTCATCCTCGCAGATCACGCAGGCGGCGTTGCTGAAGGAGAGCAGGTATTCCACCTCCTCATCCAGCGCGTCGCGGTACAGCCCGAGTGAAAGGCAGCCCAGCGCGTGGGCGGCGATCTCGCCCATCACCCAGTCCGGCCGGTTGTCGCCGATCAGGCCGATGACGTCGCCGGGCGCGAGGCCCAGCGCGCGCAGCCCCAGCGCCATGCGCCGGGTGCGGTCGTGGTAGTCGGCCCAGGAAATGCTGCGCCAGATGCCCAGCTGCTTCTCGCGCAGCGCCGTCTGGGCACCGTGCTCCCGGGCGTTGCGGCGCAGCAGTTGCGGCAGCAGTTCCGTCATGCCGGCACCGGCTCGGCGCCCACATCCTCGCCCAGATAGGCACGGCGCACCTGCGGGTGTGCCAGCACCTCCGCCGGCGTCCCCTCCACCAGCTTCCTGCCAAAATCCAGCACCATCACGCGGTGGCTGATGTCCATCACCACGCCCATGTCGTGCTCGATCATCAGCACCGTCATGCCCCATTCCTGGTTCAGGTCGATGATGAAGCGGGCCATGTCCTCCTTCTCTTCGAGGTTCATGCCCGCCATCGGCTCGTCCAGCAGGATCAGCCGGGGCGAGACGGCCACGGCGCGCGCCAGTTCGACCCGCTTACGCAGCCCGTAGCTCAGCGTGCCGGCCGGCGCGTGGCGGACATGCTGGATTTCCAGGAAATCGATGATCTCCTCGACCGCGCGGCGATGTTCGATCTCTTCCTTCCGCGCGCCGCCCCAATGGAGCATGCCGCGCAGGAAGCCCGCGCGCATCAGGTGGTGCCGCCCCACCATGATGTTCTGCAGCACGCTCATATGGCCGAACAACGCCAGGTTCTGGAAGGTGCGGCCGATGCCCACCGCCGCCCGCCGGTTGGCGCCCATCCGGGTGATGTCCCGCCCCTCGAACGACACCCGCCCCTCGGTCGGCCGGTAACGGCCGGAGACGCAGTTCACCATGCTGGTCTTGCCCGCGCCGTTCGGGCCGATGATGGAGAAGATCTCAGCGCGGCGGACATGGAAGCTTACCTCGGTCAGCGCCTTCACGCCGCCGAAGCGCAACGAGACGTTGTCGGCTTCCAGTATCGCTGGCTCCACATTCACTCCCATGAATTGATTGCAATGGACGCTAGGCAAAAGGGCGGGCGCCGGCAAGCCTCGCTGGCGCTGGCCGCCGCGGCGCCCTAAAGGCCGCGCATGGAGATCGTCCAGCCGGTACTGGGCCTGCTCGCCGCCTGCATCGGCATCGCCGTGCTGGCGCGGCTGTGGCGGCTGCCTTACGCGGTGCTGCTGATCCTTGTGGGCATGGTGCTGGCCTTCATGCCGGCCCGGCCCGACATTTCGCTGCAGCCCGACGTGGCGCTGGCCTTCTTCCTGCCGCCGCTGCTGATGGGCAGCGCCTACCGCACCGACTGGCGGGCCTTCCGCCAGGCGCTGCGGCCCATCCTGCTGCTGGCGCTGGGCGCCGTTGTCTTCACCAGCTTCCTGGTCGCATTCGTGGCGCGGCAGCTGCTGCCCGACATCCCCTGGGCCGCGGCCATCGCGCTCGGCGCCATCGTCGCGCCGCCCGATGCGGTGGCGGCGGCGGCGGTGCTCGCCCGGGTGCGGTTGCCGCGCAGCCTGGTCACCATCCTGGAAGGCGAAAGCCTGATCAACGACGGCTCGGCGCTGGTGCTCTACCGCCTGGCGGTGACGGCGGCGCTGGCCGGCGCCACCGCGCCCGCTTACCAAGTCGCCGGCTCCTTCCTCGTGGTGGGGGCGGGCGGCGTGGCACTCGGCTGGCTGGCGGCCCGCGGCGCGCTATGGCTGATCCCGCGGCTGGGCGATACGCTACTTGAAATCTGCGTCAGCTTCCTCGTCTGCTACGGTGCCTTCCTGGGCGCCGAGGCGCTGCATGTCTCTGGCGTGCTGGCGGTGGTGACCGCGGGCATCATGATGGGCCAGGGGCAGTACACCGCCTTCTCGGCACGCACGCGGCTGGAATCGCGCACGATCTGGGAATTCTTCGAGTTCATCCTGACCTCCCTGGTCTTCATCCTGATCGGCCTCAGCCTGAACCAGACGCTGGACCGCATCGCCCATCGCGGCGTGCTGGAGCTGGCGGGGCTGGCGGCCGCGGTGTCAGCGGCGCTGATTTTGGGCCGCTTCGCCTGGGTCTTCCCCAGCGCCTACATCAGCGCCTGGTTGGCCGGCCGCCCGCCGCCATCCTGGCGCCTGCTGATCGTGCTGTGCTGGGCGGGGATGCGCGGCGTGGTGTCGCTGGCGGCCGCCCTGGCCCTGCCGCTGGGCTTCCCCGAACGCGACCTGATCGTCTTCCTGGCCTTCACCGCCATCCTGGCCACGCTGGTGCTGCAGGGCACGACGCTGGAATGGGTGATCAAGCGGCTGCGCGTGGAGGAAACCGGCCACCCCGGCGGGCTGGACCCGGCCGAGGCGCAGGCCCGCCACATCGTCGCCCAGGCGCAGCTGCAGGCGCTGGAGGTCCGCGCTGGCGACGTCATCGACGGGCCGATCGCGGCCGACATGCTGCATGAATTCCGCGACCGCGCGGGCCATCTGCAGCGCGCCGCGCGTGGCGGCGGCGCGGCGCTGGCCGAGCGGGTGGCGCGCCGCCGCATCCGCATGGACGTGCTGGAGGTGGCGCGCGTCACCCTGCTGCGCCACCATGCCGAAAGCGGGCTGCATGACGAGGCGCTGACCAAGCTGAACCAGGAGCTGGACCTGGAACAGCTGCGCCTGGACCGCGCCCTGGGCTGAGGAGACCGGATATGGCGACGATGCTGGCGGTGGCGCTGGAAGAGGCGCGACGGGGCCTGCTGGACCTGTCCACCCGCAACCGGCTGCTGTCGCTGCCGCCGCCCGGCCGAGCCCGCGGCGTGCTGCGGCTGGATGACGAGGACGCCGCTTTCGTGCTCGCGCGGCTGGCCGAGGGGCGCGCGTTCGGCTTCGAGGCAACAGGTGGCGGGGAGCCGCCGAACCGCGCGCCGGGCGAAGTGCCCGCGCCGGTCGAACTGGCCGGCCCCGGCGCCGGGGCCGCGAAACCCACCCGGCGGGCCGCGCCACGCCGCCGCGCCGACGGCGTCGCCATCGGCACCGCCGCCAGCCGCGAGGCGCGCCAGGGCGATGACCGCCTCAGCGTTCAGCTCCCGGCCGCCGAACTGACCCGCAAGCTGCGCGACATCATGGCCGACGCCCGCACGGCGCGCGAGGAAAGCGGCGTCCCCACCCTGTTCCTCGCGCTGGGCGCCCTGGCCTGGCGAGACGCGGCCACGCCGGACATCGAACGCCTGGCACCGCTGGTCCTCATCCCGGCGACCATCGAGCGTGCCGGGGTCACCAACCAGTTCCGCCTGCGCGCGGCGACCGATGAGGTGGCCGAGAACCTTTCCCTGCGCGAAAAGCTCGCCGGCATGGGCATCACCCTGCCCGCCTTCGCGCCCGACGAATACGACCCCGCCACCTGGGCCGCGTTGGTGGCCGCGGTCGCCGCGGATGACCCTGGCCGCGCCAGCTGGCGGGTCGAGCCCGACACCATCGCCGTCGGCCTGTTCTCCTTCGCCAAGTTCCTGATGTGGCGCGATCTCTCGCCCGAGGCCAATCCGGGCCTGGCCGACCACCCGCTGGTCCGCAGCCTGGTCGGCGGCGAAGCGCTGCCGCCGCAGCCCGCAGGCTCGCCTCTCCTTGGTTTCGCCGACGATTGCGACGTGGACGAGACGATCCCGGTCGAACGCCTCGACCATGTCGTCGAGGTCGATGGCAGCCAGGCGCTGGCGATCGAGCTGGCGCGACGCGGCGGCCATGTGGTCATCCAGGGGCCGCCGGGAACCGGCAAGAGCCAGTCGATCTGCAACATCCTGGCGCAGGCTGTGCTGGACGGCCGCAGCGTGCTGTTCGTGGCGGAGAAGCTGGCCGCGCTGGAGGTGGTGCAGCGGCGGCTGACCACCCTGGGCCTGGGCGCCGCCTGCCTGGAGCTGCACAGCGAGAAGCAATCCAGACGCGCCGTGCTGGACGAGTTGCGGGCGACGCTGGCGCAGCCCCTCCCGCCCACGCCCGCCCGCCCGGCGGTGGTGCAACGGCTGGGCGAAATGCGCGGCCGGCTGAACCGCCATGCCGCGGCGATGCGGGCGCTGGCCGGCGCGTCGGGCCTGCCCCTGCACCAGGTGGTGGGCGGGCTGGTAGCGCTGCGCCAGCGCGGCATCGCCGCACCCGACTTCACCCTGCCGGCGCCCGATGCGGCCATGTTGCAGGCGGGCCGCGACGGCGTGCGCGAACTTGCGGCCCGCGCTGCCGAGGGCGGCGCCGCCCGCGTCTGGCGCGGGGTGGCCGGGGCGCTGGAGG